>JAPKXV010000377.1 GCA_026394635.1 Methanoregula sp.
AAAATAAAGATTGTGTTGAACCTGATTTGCAATTTTCCGGTCGTGTATCAAGATCGGCTAAAATTTTATCGTATGTTTCAATAGATGGACATTGATCTACAATTAAAAAATGGGATCATATCAGTTCGCGAATGATACTGCCTCGACAATGTTGCAGACGTAATATCATAAGCTCAGGCGTGGGTCAAGGGAGGGGACATGCTTTTGTCCCCTCCTTGCACAAGAGTCAAAGTAATCCCATTGTGAAATATGGATCTTAGCCGATCTTTTTACACAACCAAGTTTTTTTTAAGAAACATCCCGTTCGTTAGAATTATTAACTATCCCTCAAGATTAGATCAACAGGACAACCCCGGAAACTGGTATGGATACGGTCAATTCAGTCACTGCAAAGTTTGTTAAGTGCCCTGCATGCGGAGCGGATGTCCTCTCGACATCACGATTCTGTGCGGACTGCGGCGCCCAGATGCCGGGACAGAAAACCTGCCCGCACTGTAAAGTGCCAATCGTAGGAAACCCCGAATTCTGCCGGAATTGCGGAAAATCGTTAGCGAATAAAAGGAAATGCCCGAAATGCAATACCCCAATATCCGGAAATCCGGAATTCTGCCGGAACTGCGGTGCACCCCTTCCTGAATCACATCCATGTCCAACTTGCGGGGCAATTACCAGTAAAAATGCAAAATTCTGCAATGGATGCGGACGGGTGATGGAGACCGATAGCCCGATAATCGCCGATGAGGCAATCCTGGAACAGGCAAAAACCCTGTATAGCCAGATCGGGCGATTCGGAACTACCGCTGATCTGCCAAACCCGGAAGTCACAGCGAACGATACAGCATCACTGAAAAAAACGATACCGGTGCTTGAAAATTTCTTGAAAACTGCAACTCCGGACCTCTTTATCACGCTCGACCAGATCTCACTTTCGCTCTCGACATGGCACAAGATGGAAGTCCAGATCACAAATACCGGAAAAGCCCACGCATTTTTTGTTACCCTGTCCTTCTCCAGTGATTTTGAAACCCGTCGGATCAAACCAACAACCGTTGAAGCAGGAACAACAAAAGTGGTCGAAATCGGGATCATGCCAAAGACGCAGGGCAACATCCCCATTGAAGTCACCATGACTTACAAGGACGGGAACAACCGGGAATACACAAAGACCAGCGAATTCTGGATTGATGTCCAGCCACAGCATTTCACTCCCCACCTGTTCAAACCCGAAACTGATATGATGCAACAGGCAACCCCTCGCATATTTCAACCACCCCCGGTAAAGGGAACGGTCACCATGCGCACCCTTCCCCCGGAAATGACTGAAAAATATGTCGATTCTGAGTTCATCGGCAAAGGAGGGTTTGCACGCGTCTTTAAGGCAAAACGGCGGGACGGTGCATTTGTCGCGGTAAAAGTTCCGATCGATCTCGATGAATCCACTGGCAAATCGTTTATTTCTGAGATGCAGAACTGGACGAAGTTCAGCCACCCGAACATTGTAAAAATTTATGACTATAATATCATGCCTCTGCCGTATTTTGAGGAGGAGTTATGCGATAGTTCCCTGGATAAACTAAAAAAACCCCTTGACTGTGCACAGGCGGCATGGATAATTTTCAATGTCTGTGAAGGGCTCAAATATGCCCATGCCCGGCAGGTTATCCATCGTGATCTTAAGCCGCAGAACATTCTTTTTAAAAATGGCATCCCGAAAATCTCTGACTGGGGGCTCTCAAAGGTTGTTACCGAGTCAACCTCATCAACAACCACTTCCTTCACCCCATATTATGCGGCTCCGGAACAGGTCACAAACAAGCCAAAAGACCAGCGGACTGATATCTGGCAGGTGGGCATTATCCTGTACGAACTGGTCACCGGTTCACTTCCCTTTACTGGCGACAGCATGCTCGAGATCGTCGCAAATATTCCCACAACAAATCCGGTCCCCCCGGGTGACAGAAATCCCGAAGCAAAAAAAATTGAACCTGTTATCCTCCGGTGCATGGAAAAAGATCCCGCAAAACGGTACCAGTCTGTTGCCGCTCTGCAAAAAGATCTTGCAGTTTTCTTAAAAATGGACTACAAAGAATCCCTGCAGATGAGTATCGGGGCAAAAAATCTCCGGCAATCTGCTGAATACTGTAGCAAACTGCTTCTTGCCAACTTAAAAAGCGGAGATCTCCGTGAAGCGTATAAATATGCAACAGATCTTGTCAATTACACTGAGGGGGAGGTCAGGGACCAGATAAAAGAATTATCCGAACAGATTCGCATCCGTATCGATAACGATCTGGATGAAGTGCCGGACGAAATTATTGAAGCAGCAGACCTGATTGCCCACAAGATCGGCGTCGGACTCACTACACTATGACGGTTGCAGAACAAAAAAAGACAGGCACATTTGCCGAAACCGGATCTACACAGGAACCTAAAAAAATGCGGTTTTTTCGTAACGGAGATTCTCTATGAACCTTACCTGTTGTGGGGATACCCATACCTGCGGAAGAACCGTTAATGAAGATGCATTTGACATGCAGCAGATTACCGGCAATCTCGCGCTCTTTGTCGTAGCGGATGGTCTGGGTGGACATCCGGCGGGGGAAGTTGCAAGCCGGCTCGCGATCACCGCTCTTAAAGACTCGGTTCGCGCACATGCACCGGCACAGGCAACCAGTTCTCCCGCACAGATGAAAGAGATGCTCAATGAAGGATTTTTGGCAGCCGCCCGGGCAATAGCTGACGATTGTTCGATCAATGCAAAACACACAGGAATGGCGACAACCCTTCTTGCGGCTCTATTCAATGATGCCTTTGACTGCGTTGTCGCAAATGTTGGGGACAGCCGGGCATACCTTGGGGGCACAAATCTTATCCGGATAACAAAAGATCATTCATTTGTACAGGAACTATTCGAGCGGGGACTGATAACAGAGGAGGCGATGCAACTGCATCCCAAGCGAAATATCGTGACCCGGGTCGTCAGTGCGGTTCCTGTTAATCCGGATATTGTAGATCTTGCATTAGGGAAAAATACGCTCGTACTCTGTACTGACGGACTTTTCGGTGCACTTTCTGATGAGGAGATATTTTTAGAGGTACAAGGAGAGGACGTGCCCCGGATCTGCCAAAACCTAATCGAACGTTCCCGGGCGATAAACGGGGACAATACCACCGTTGTTGTTGTCAGGGCGATATCGGATTAATTATGACGGACTTCTATCCGGTTGACCGGGAGAACATCAATATATTGCAGTGCAGTCATCACAGGTAACCAACTACCTGTTCCGGCAGAATTACCCGATTGCCCAAAAGAATTGACGGACGTTTGGGATTTCCCCAAGAACCTTTATTTCAAGACCCCACAATAGTATCTTATCGGTATATTTTCTCAATATATCATAAAGGATATTAAAAAAGAACCGGGTGGCACGGCTGTGTTCAAAGAAGGCAATCGCGAATGTATTGATAATCTCCTCAAGCCTTCCCGGTTCATCCTTGCTACCGGTGTCTCTATACGCAATGAAACATACGACAAGAAACAGGCACTCTGGAATGAAATAAAAGCAAATGCCGAACGATACCGCAACGGGGAATGCGGGAAATTCCTCCCTGACCTGACTGTGCATTTTTCAGCCAGTTTTGATGCGTCTCTTTTGATCCTTGCCCTGGCATTCAAACAGAGCAACGAGCAATTTGGAGGGTCAGGATATTTCAGTGCCAGTGAAATCGAGGCATATGAAACAATTGAGAGTTTCAGTTATTTCAAAAGTTTTTCAAAGAACGAAATTGCGAAAAAAATCCGGTCAAACGATGAAAAAACCCTGGCAATGCTCAAAGAATATTCGGTATCGTTAAAACCGCAGATGGATGACATCCTCGGGGATACAACGATAAGGGATGGAATCCGCAGCTACTTAAAGAAACAATGGGTCGAAAACACAAAAAAGGTCGGGGAAGCGATTGCGATTGTGAGTAAGGAAGACCCTGACTGGTTTGTCAGGATCACACATGAGACAGCCAAGTCTCCACAGACAATTATTATCAATGCCGGTAACGATGCTGCCATCAATCTCGGGCAGGGGAATATCATAAAAGACGCAGTTCTCACTGGGTCTACGGTCAAATCAGCGGGTGGTGAAGGATCAACGGTGAAGGATTCTGTTATCACAAAATCCACCATTGAATCTGCCGGAGGCGGGGTACCGGGGAATGGCATCAGGATCAGTGACAGTGTTGTCACATCATCTACGATAAATAATGTGCAGGAAAAACCTGTTGCCCCTGCAAGTGAACCGGTACAACCACCCACACAGTTTAAGTGCCTGCTGTGCGGGACTGTAGTAAAGCCGAGCACGAAATTCTGTACCAGTTGCGGTGCGAAAATTTCCGCAGTGTGTGGCGGCTGCAGGTCCGCCTTGCTACCCAATGAAAAATTCTGCCCGCAATGTGGCAAAAAGTCGTCCTGACCAAATCAATTACGTGCTGGCAGGTTTATGATAATGTATCCCCACTTGGGAAAGAATTTTTATTATTTATCGAATCGACATAAAGTAAAAAAGGTTATCTTGTTATTCGT
>JAPKXV010000365.1 GCA_026394635.1 Methanoregula sp.
AAAAAAATCAAAAAAGATTCCTTGAACTCCGTTTGTAGTAATTGACCAGATACACGTCATAAACAAGAAAAACAAAAAAACAATTTCAGCCTAAATTTTGTTCATTGGATAAAAAGGTTTAATGTAAAAGACATGAAAAATCAAGTATCAAATAACATGAAAAAACAGTATGATAAAGTGATCTTGGTGCAGAAACATTTGACTGCGTTAAAATGAGAAACGAAAGAACAAGTATCCCTTTACGACCGCTCTCGGGGACTTATGTCCCCGCCGCTCGGGCAACCCCCCTTATGATATCCGTGGAAAACCGTTTCAACATGGATCTCTATCACTGATACATGGCTGGGAATTTCTCCAGAGCCATTTTTTCCGTATCCAAAACAGGCAAATGAGAGTCGGGACGCTCCTCTGTGCCCATCCTCCCAAAAAAATACGATAACCTCATGTGGAGAAAAACCAATATTTTTTAAAGGCACAGGCAAACCGATGGAAGATCCTGAACATGGGGGAAACAAGTGCGGACCGGACGGGCGAGGCGATGAAAAAACCAGTACCGGTGATCACAACTGGTCCGGAGGAATGGCGCTTGAAGTTATCGTCGATGCTACCGGTGAATTCGAGCACCTCAACGAGCTTATCATTCTCCAGATAAAAAAATCAGGGGGGTTGAACAGTACCCGCGACTATTTTACGATCGTTACGCCAATCCTCGACCTTCTTGAAGTTGAGATCCGGGTGCGTTCCGTTCGCGGCATCACGCAGCAGCAGATGAAACTGGTTATCCAGGACTGGATTGATAAGGAGATCGCAGAGATCAGATAAGGGCTCTCGTGAAATCATCGTTTTTCCTAACGTTCTTGGGGGCGTTTGCCGTTCCCGGGAGGGAAGGGCAAACCTGCGGCAGCCCCCCTTGCGATATCCGTCGAAAACAGGTTCATCATGGATCTTTGGTAATGATGTACGATCAGGGATTTCACCAGAGCCGTATCTTTCAGACACGTGTATCCCGGATCATCAGGATCCCCTTTCCCCGGTTTGCTACATCGCCTTTATACACCCCCATGGTTACCTTTCGGTCGGGCAGCAGGCGGGCGCCGGTGGCCTCAAATGTCGGAGGCATATCCTGCACCGTCCCGAAGGTCCTGCAGGTGCCGTCTTTCATATTCCCACGCGGGCGTGTGGCATTACCCTCAATGATAAACTCTCCTCCCTTCATCTCGACACCCGCCATGTCGCCGCAGCTGCCGTGGATGTGCACCTCGCCCCCGGTGAGGTATTCTGCGCAGCAGTCACCGGCATTGCCCAGCACCTCGACACGCCCGCCCCGCATACCGGTCTTCTCCCCGCGGTAGCCGGAAGCGCAGTAATGCCCGGCGTCTCCCCTGCACAGGATATGCCCGCCCCGCATCTCACGCCCGAGCCACGCATCTGCATTGCCGGAAATCTCAATGTCGCCGCCGCTCATGAAATTCCCGCAATGCATCCCGATATCTCCGGCAATGGTGATTTTACCTGCGTCCATGTACTCCCCGACACGCTTGATCCGCGAAGTGTCGCCCTTTAAAACGACCTCGATCTGTTCCGGGGTAACGGATGTACCTTCAACAAAGATCCAGAAGATATCCGCGAGCCCGCGCTCCTTGTTTCCCTCAAATACGGTCAGGTCTGTGCCTTTGAGGAAGTTTCTCGGGATGATCGACTCCGCTTCAATCGGGAGATATGGTTTTTTCCGTACCTTGGTCTCAAGGATCACCTTCACAGGTCTGCCTCCGTCGTAATGCACCGGCCCCGTGGGAGGTACACGTCCTGCACCGGGTAGTTGCTCATCCGCACCGTGTAGTACTCCTCGAATTTTTTCACAAACTCCGTATCATGCGCCACGTTGTGTTCGTCAGGGACTTTGGGCTTTACCCAGAACGTGCTGTTCGCTCCTTCGACAATCACATCGCCATCACGGGCGACAACCCTCCCGCGCTTGATTGTATACCGGGTCTTCTGGAACCCCTCAACAACCTTGCGGTATTCGGTTGCCGGATCCACGTCGCGGCATTTGATCGGGTAAATCGCAAGATCCGCTTCTGCGCCGGGCGTTAAGTGCCCTTTGCCCTGCGCAGCGATACCGAGAGCCTTTGCCTGCCCTGCACGGGTCCTAATTGCAATCTCGTTCCAGTCCATTTCCCGGTCAATTGCAGCAATCGACGTCCGCTGTTCAGTGCCGTCATGGAGCGTGGCAAATTCCTCGTCCCGGTACCGTTTGCTCATCAGAAGGCCGATGATCTCCGGGTATTTGACAAAGGGGGCGCCGTTCGGGTTGTCCGTGGCGAGCAGGCACTGGTACGGGTTTTTGGTAAAAAGCGCGAGTTCAAGCCCGATCGCCCACATCACGCAGTTGACAAGGCTCTTTTTTGAGTAGAGAACCGGGATGATGCCGGACCCTGTCTCCAGCTCCACATCATGGTTGGACCACTTGTTATGGTGCAGGCAATAGAGGTTGAACTCCATCGGCCCGTCTGCGGTCATGGTCATCGTCCTGCCAAACATGATCTGGCCCATGTCCATGACAATCTGCGATTTTGCATTGACCGCCTTTGCAATTTCTGCAGCTTTTGAATTGATGTCCCTCCACGTCGACCCGCCATACGCGTGGAACTGCACGTGAGTTGCATACAGGGTCTGCCGCTGTGGGTTAAGGTCCGGGACGAGATCGAATGTGTCAAGGGTAGTCCGGAAATTCCCGGGCCTTCCGAGGTTGTTGCAGTGAAGGTGGACGGAATGCGGAAGGTGCAGGAGTTCGTTTGCCTTCATCATTGTTGTGATGATCTCTGCCGGTGTCACGTTGAAGTTGGGCACGGTATCAT
>JAPKXV010000283.1 GCA_026394635.1 Methanoregula sp.
CGGAAATGAAGGGGACATTTCCGGATAAACCGTGTACTCCGGCATGCCAGAACCTTTCCACAAGCCATGCCCGGCAGCTTGATCTTTTACGACGCCTGCGAAATATCCCCGGGGTAAAAAAGGTGTTTGTGAGCTCCGGGTTACGCTATGATCTTGTCCCTGCCGATGACATGGAATACCTGCCTGAGCTCTGCGAGCACCATATTTCAGGGCACCTCAAGGTCGCCCCTGAGCATATCTCCCCGCACGTCACTTCCTGCATGAACAAGCCGGACGGGGCGGTATTTGAAGAGTTCCGGGCCCGTTTTGAAAAGATCCAGCAGGGCAAGAGGAAGCGGCAGTATCTTCTCCCGTACTTCATGTCAGGGCATCCCGGGTGCACAATCCCGGATATGGTTGATCTTGCGCTCTATATCCGTGACCATAACCTGTATACCGAGCAGGTGCAGGAATTCACTCCGACTCCGATGAGCGTTTCCACCTGTATGTACTATACCGGACTCAATCCCTTTACCCTCGAACCGGTTTATATACCCAAGGGCCGGGAGAAAAAGATCCAGCGGGCGATGCTGCAGTACCGGGATCCGAAAAACCGATCGCTTATCGATGAGGGATTAACAGTTGCAGGACGGGGGGGTTCGGACCTTCTTGTTTGACCCTGTCCCCAGTCGATTGCGTTTTCGGGCGATAGGATTGCAGGACTTCCTTTGGGATGGCAAAAAGATCCACGCTTGCGACGGGGAACTGGGTACCTGTCCGGTGCTCTTGAAAGCGGACAGAAATACTGGCACTCTACACTTAGGATAACAGTTTTCTTCTAAATTTTTATTGCAACTTATTCCTATCCCTGCGATCAGTCCAAACTTTTTTTCCCTTTAAAAAATTTTCTGAAAATTTTATGTTTGCCGGAATATCTTCCAAAGTATTTTTTTACAATTCCAGAATTTTCCTGAAATTTTTCCCGCGTTGTGAAAAAATCGTAAGATTTTTTCTGTGAAAATATTTTCCGGGCGCGGGATCGAAACTATGAAAATACTGACACAGCCTTTGTTTTGGAAAATCGGGCATTATCATGGTTTTAGGTTTTGACATTTTTCGGGCGGGATGTCGCAGTCTTAAAATTTTTTAAAAAAAAATTTGCGTATGGAAAAATTTTCTGAAATTTTTTTATAAGTTGCTGAAAAATTATTAAATTTTTTTCGCGCGTGAAATTTTTTCCCGGAAAATTTTTAGATGTGAATGTAATCGGTCGGAAAAAAGTTGATATTGAAGGGGATAACCGGGACCCCCCTACTTCAGCTTCAGTATCCTGATCGCCAGCCACGCCGCATTTTCCCCGTTATCCACGCCCACGCAGGCGACCGGCACGCCTTTTGGCATCTGGGCGATCGCGAGGAGTGCGTCAAGCCCGTTGAGCGTCCCGCTGACCGGCACGCCGATCACCGGCTTATCGGTCTTTGACGCGATCATACCGGGCAGGGCGGCTGAGAGTCCGGCAATTGCGATGTACACTTTGCAGGTGCTTGCTTTGATGTACGCGTCAAGTTTGTCCGGATCCCGGTGTGCGGAGATCACCTGATAATCATAGGATATTTTTTGTCCGTCAAGGATCTTTTTTACTTTGTCCGCAATCGCGCTGTCCGATGTGGATCCGGAAATAACTGCGACGTCTGCCATATCTGCCATCCAAACTTATATCCCGTCTATATAAATATACTATGGGCAGATCCACATGGAAAAAGAACCACTCCTGATGCTGCCGGGCCCGGTGCCTATGCCGGAACGTGTTCGGTATGCGATGATGCGTCAGGCAATCAACCACCGGAGCGCCGAGTTCGGTGCGGTCTATTCCGACTGCGTGCGGGTGCTCAAGACCGTTTTTGGGACTGTAAACGACCTCTTTGTGATCAGCGGCTCCGGTACCGCAGGTATGGAAGCTGCTGTCGCAAATTTCGGGCGGGACACGGAGATCGCCTGCCTTGTCAACGGCAAATTCGGCGAGCGGCTCTATAAGATCAGCCAGCGCTACGGAAAAGCATACGAGATTGCATCGGAGTGGGGGACCCCGCTCAATCTCGGAGCGCTCGAAGAACGGCTCGAGCAGGGCGCACAGATTGTCACGCTCGTCCATAACGAAACGTCAGCTGGTATCAAGAACCCGGCACAGGAAGTGGGAAGACTTGTACGCAAGCACGACGCCCTCTTTGTGATGGACGGCATCACGTCAATAGGGGGGGATGTTGTGGAAGCCGACGCATGGGGAGTGGATGTTGCCATCGTAGGGTCCCAGAAGTGCCTCGCAGCCCCGGCAGGGTTGGCTGCCGTATCGGTGAGCAGCCGGGCATGGGAGCGGCTCTGCAAGAACCCGCCATACTACCTTGACCTTGCTGCGTACAGGAAGAGCGCAGGCAGCAAACCGATGGAGACGCCGTATACCCCGGCAGTCCCGCTCTTTTTAGCGCTCCGCGAGGCATGTCTGATCGTCGAGGAAGAGGGGATTGCCAACCGGATCGCACGCCACCAGAGAATGGCAAGAGCAGTAAGGGCGGCGGCAAAGGCATGGGGGCTCTCCATGTTCCCAAAGATCGACGCGAAACACGAGTACTCCACGACGGTCTCGGCGATCTCCTATCCGGAGGGGGTTAAGGATGCCGAGATGCGGGATATTATCAAGAAGATGGGCATTATTATTGCGGGGGGGCAGGACCACCTGAAAGGGAAGATCTTCAGGATCGGGAGCATGGGTGCGGTCGGTGCTCCGGAGATCCTCGCCACCCTTGCAGCGACACAGTTCGCATTGAAGAAATCAGGCTATAAGGTGCAGGGTGACGGTGTGCAGGCAGCAGGTGAGGTATTCGGATGAGGGTGGGGGTTGCTGACACTACCTTTTCCCGGGTCAACATGGGAGCCATCGCTATCGATGAGCTTAAAAAACATGCGAGTGTCGCCATCGAGCGCGTGACGGTGCCGGGCATAAAGGATCTGCCGGTGGCATGCAAGAAACTGATCGAAGAACGGCGTTGTGATATTGTCATGGCGCTGGGAATGCCCGGCGGACAGGAGAAAGACCGGCTCTGCGCCCACGAAGCTTCGCAGGGTCTGATCATGTGCCAGCTGATGACCAACACCCACATCATCGAAGTATTCGTCCACGAGGACGAGGCAAAAGACGGACGCGAGCTTGCGTGGCTTGCGGAGCAGCGCACCGTCCTGCACCCGCGGGATCTGGAACGCGAAGCGGGAACCGGGCAACGCCAGGGATTTGCGGATGCCGGGCCTGCCCGGCGGTGAGAAAGAGAGTATGAGTTTATCTGGTTTTACATTACAGATGATTAAGTGAGCAGTGAATTATGGCGATAAAACTGGGATTTGTGGTTGCGGAATTCAACCGTGACATCACGTACATGATGGAGATCGAGGGAAGGGAACATGCGGCGTTTCTCGGTGCGCAGGTGACCGAGTGCATCTATGTCCCCGGAGCGTATGACATGCCCTTGGCGATCAAGAAGATGCTGCAGGCAGGAAAGGTGGACGCTGTTGTTACCATTGGCTGTGTGATCGAAGGCGCGACGCAGCACGATGACATCGTAGTCCAGCACGCGGCACGGAAGATCATCGACCTCTCTCTCGAATTCGGCAAACCCGTGACGCTCGGCATCTCCGGGCCGGGAATGACGCGCCTTGAGGCGAACGAGCGGATCGATTATGCGAAACGTGCGGTCGAGTCAGCCATCAAGCTTGTCCAGCGATTGAAATGAGGCAGTTATCGGAAAAGATTTCCGAAATTGCCCCTTCCGCCACCCTTGAGATCACCGCCCGGGCACAGAAGATGCAGCGGGAGGGAATCGATGTCATCAGTCTCTCTATCGGAGAGCCCGACTTCGATACCCCCCGGCACATCAGGGACGCCTGCATTGATGCACTCCGGCGCGGCGAAACCCACTATGCGCCGAGCAACGGGATCCCGGAACTGCTGGCTGCCATCAGCGAAAAGATCACACAAGAGAACCACGTTCCCTGTAAGCCCGAGCAGGTGATCGTCACCTGTGGGGCAAAGGATGCTATCCACGAGGCGATGGAGGCGGTGCTCAACCCGGGCGATGAAGTCCTCCTCCTCACCCCCGCGTGGGTCTCCTATGAGCCCTGCGTGCAGATCGCCGGTGGGAAAACGGTCTTTCACCCGCTCAACACAAAAAATTTCCAGCTTGACGATTCGGTGCTGGAGCGGGTGAACGCAAAAACAAAGATGATTGTCGTCAACTCGCCGTCCAACCCATCAGGTGCGGTCTTTGATGAACGATCGATGAAGCTTGTCGCCGACCTCTGCTGCGACCATGACATCTATGCGATGTCAGACGAGATCTATGAGAAGCTGGTCTATGGCAAGGAGCATATCTCACTTGCGAGCATCGGGGACATGGCGCAGCGCACGATCACGATCAACGGCTTCTCCAAGTCCTTTGCAATGACCGGCTGGCGGCTCGGGTATGCCGTCGCCCCCTTAGAGATCATACGCCAGATGTCCAAGGTGCAGCAGCACTCGGTCTCACAGGCAACCACCTTTGCGATGTATGGCGCTGTCGCAGCATTAAAAGGCGACCAGCACTGCATCGAGCAGATGCGACAGGAGTTCGACCGCCGGCGAAAATACGTGATCTCCGAGCTGAACCAGATGGACTATACGACAGCACCGGCAGACGGGGCGTTCTACGCGTTTGTTAAAGTCAATGGAGACGACATGGAGATCGCCTCCCGCTGGCTTGAGAAGGCGCATGTTGCAGCGACCCCGGGAACTGCATTCTATGCCCCGGGATGGATCCGGCTTTCGTATGCGGCCTCGATGGAGAGGCTGAAGGAAGCGATGGGAAGGATCCGAAAGGTTAGCGGGAAACAGGATAACCGGCGTCAAATCAGGTTCTGATAACTTCGCAGGACTTTGGAGGTTTTAGTAATGGTTGATAAACTTGAGAGGCACATACCAAAAGAGGAAAAGAAGCCTAAAACGTAACCTATCGTGTGACCTCCGAGATTATCATACGATAAAAGATTATTAAATATGAAAATTAGGATTGGAATAAAAAAACAAAGGATCATAAAACAGTCCATTGTTTTTACTTTTTGAGGATTACTTTGTAGTAACTTGCCTCGCTCTAAAAAAAGAGAGGTAAATATAAGAAACCAAAAATATCCGAGAAAAGCGGCAACTATGCCAGAGAACCCATTAAACCCGGTTCCACCAGTCATTCTAAAAATTATCAAACTTACGC
>JAPKXV010000394.1 GCA_026394635.1 Methanoregula sp.
GATATCAAAACGTTCCTTTCCAGGAACTATCCCAAGCTGAAGATGTATTTTGGTAAACTTGAAGGGAAAAAAGAACTTGGACTGAAAGTAACCCGGAAGATCGACACCACCATAAAAGATATTGCTGCCTCGAACATCAAAATACGCGCAATGAAACAGCAGATCCAGGGAAAACCCCTTGAAAAAACGTACCGCCAGCGCCTTGAACTCGGCACAAAAATTTCACAGGAACTTGAAAGGCGGGGGGACAGGATAGCCACTGACATATTTGTTCGGCTTTCCGGGATATCAGCGGACAGCAGGCTGAACAAAAACCTCTCTGACGAGATGATCCTCAACGCTGCCTTCCTCGTGGACAAAACAAAGGAGCGGGACTTTGACCAGCTTGTCAATACCCTGGAACAGGAATACGGGGACTTAAACCTGAAGTACGTTATCGCCCCGCCGTTCAACTTCGTCAATATCAGGATCCGGTGATCATGATGGTGTTCGTTGTCGATGACCTGCTGAAGTTACCTCTCGATCTCAGTGTTGAAGTGCTGCAGGCAATTGCAGAGAGAGCAGAAGATGAAGGACTGGCAACTGAGAAGGCGGTCCGGAACCGGGTGCTAAAGACCCAGATGAGATACGAGCAGGGGGACCTTTCAGAGAGCGAGTACCGCATGACGATTTTGGATCTCCGTTCACGCCTGGAAAAGCTGAAAGCTGAAGGGTGAGTGATAGGGTAAAAACGAAAATGGTGAGTGATATGGCAAAATCGGAAAAAAGCATGGAAAAATCGGAAAAGCCGGATATGAAAAAACTGCTGGAGAACGTCAAAAAGGGGATGGTTGATCTCACCTCGCTGAAATTCAGCACGATCGTGGGGGTTGGCATGGACGAGGAGACCCATGCACAGAAGGTCACGCTCGAGCTGGTCGAGAGGAACGCAATTCCCGACTCCATGGATCTGCTGGGCATCTACGAAGTTCTCGCTGATGGTCCGGGTACTATCCGGTCATTCACTTGATGCAGATGGCACCGTGAAGACATTCAAGCGGGTCGGCATGAGAAAACGCTGTGATATTTCCGCAGCCGGGGACTTCTGATCTCCCGTGTCAGACAGGAGGAATGAGCCATGGAGAGAAAAAAAGTAAAACCAGATCAGCCTGTGCTTGACTTTGGCTTAAGTTTCGGGGGGATACTCAACGAGCTGGGCAACATTACGCAGGACATAACAAGGATGGTCGAGGAAGGAAAAACCGAGATGAGCAGGACCGGCGAAATCTCTCTTGACAAGTCCCAGAAACGCAAAGGGATGTACGGGATCTCGGTCAGGATGGGCGGGGATGGCATGCCCAAGATCGACACATTCGGGAGAAGGCCCAAAGACGACACCCGGGAACCGATTGTTGATGTCTTTGAGGAGGAGATGCGGGTGCAGGTGATTGCCGAACTGCCCGGGGTAGACGAGAAAGAAGTATCTGTCGCCCTGAAAGGAACCACCCTCATCATCAAAGCCGGGAAAGGCGAACGGAAATACAAAAAAGAGATCGATCTGGAAATTCCTGTCAAGGGTGACCCCCAGACCAAGTACAAGAACGGGATCCTTGAGATAAATATTGAAAAGGGATGAGATTATATGCGGTTTGGATTTCACTCAGGAGTTGACATCTTTAACGAGGCAGACCGGTTGCAGGTGATTGCAGAAATGCCCGGGGTAAAAGAGGATGAAATTTCCGTGGTCGTGCAGGGATTGACCCTCAACATCGATACCGGGGAAGGGGAACGGAAAGTCCGGCAGAGCATCAACCTTGGTATTCCTGTCAAAGGTACACCAAGAACGCACTACCGGAACGGGATCTTAGAGATAAATCTCCCGAAGGCGTAAGGTAGCATGACGAGCGGACAGGTATTGAAGATTTTTTCTTCTGGCGCAATGAAAAGAGCACCGCATACGATCCCCGGAAGACCTCAGCCCTGTGCCGTCAGGGATAAGGTGAAATAATGGCGTTGCAGGCAATGCGGGATGAATCGGCGACCCTCATCGATGTCGTGGAACGGATCCTCGATAAGGGGCTCGTGATCAATGCAGATATCTGCGTCTCTGTCGCGGGTGTTGAACTCCTCGGCATCAAGATACGGGCGGCCCTTGCATCCTTTGAGACTGCCGCAAAATACGGGCTGGAGTTCCCGTCGGGAACGAACCTGAACACGGCAGCCTGGGAACAGGCAAAAGTGGAGAAGGAGTACTGCCCCCAGTGCGGGAAACGGGTCCCCGTAGATGAACTGTTCAATGCAAGTTGTCCCTGGTGTGGATGGGAGAGCGCGAAAGTACTGAAAGCGAGACCCGGATTCAAACGGATAAAAAATTACCAGTAAGGAGGGTCAATGCTGGCAACCCGGGAAAGCGAGGTTGGACTTGTCGATCTCCTGGATCGG
>JAPKXV010000161.1 GCA_026394635.1 Methanoregula sp.
GATGAATTGGTTTTCGATAGATATCATAAGGGGGGGTGCCGCAGTGACGGTGGCGAAGCCCCCAAGAACGTTAAACAAGATGATTTCTACATAGCCGATTTTTTAAAAAAAATTGGACCGGGCCAGATCCTGTAGATGAGGTTAATCGCATTGACAAGCGCTTCGACCGATGAGAGCACGATATCGTCCCCGCTCCCGCTTGCATCATAGATCTTCCCGTGCTCGTCCTCAACGGCGATGGTCACGTGGCACATCGCGTCCGATCCCCCGCTTATCGCTTCAATGTTGAACTCCTTGAGCTGGATCCGGGCGGGCACGATCCCAAAGATCGCGTTGAGGGCTGCATCGACCGGGCCGTTTCCTACACTGGAGAACACGTGCTCCTTCCCGTTCACGGTCGCCTTCACGCTTGCCGTCGGGATCATGTGGTTTCCGGTCATGATCGCGATATCCTGTAACGAGAGCATCTTGTGGTTGAGCTCGATGCCCATCGTGCTCTCGGCGATCTCGTAGAGGTCGGCATCGGTTACCCGTTTGCCCCGGTTTGCGATTGCCTTGACCTTCTCGACAATGGTATCGAGCTGGGCGTCGGTCGGGTTGATATGGGCATCGGTGAGCATCTGGCGCACCGCGTGCCTGCCGACATGCTTGCCGAGCGTGAGCCTCCGGCGGTGCCCGACCATCTCTGGTGTCATGATACCGGGTTCAAACGTCGCTGAATTCTTGATGACCCCGTGAGAATGGATGCCACTCTCATGCGAGAATACATTCTCCCCGACCACCGGCTGGGTGGGCGGGATCGTGATCCCCGAAAACCGGGAGACGAGGCGCGAGGTCTCGACGAGCCGTTCCTTTTTGATGCCGGTCCTGATCCGGTAGATCGATTCCATGATCATCACGGTCTGCCCAAGGTCTGCATTTCCCGCCCTCTCCCCGAGCCCGTTCACGGTCACCTGTACCTGTGAAGCGCCTGCTTCAACTGCGGCAATCGTGTTAGCAACCGCTAAGCCGAAGTCGTTGTGGCAGTGGACGTCGATCGGGCAGTCCACCTCCCGTGCGATCCGGGAGATGAGCGTCTTCATGCCGGACGGGGAGATGACTCCCACCGTATCCGGCACGTTGATGATCGTCGCCCCAGCAGCAGCCGCGGTAGTGAACACCTGCATCAGGTAGTTCCGGTCCGTGCGTGTTGCATCCATTGCCGAGAACATGCAGAGCCCGATATGGTCGCGGACGTAGCGGATGATCTCATCCGAGATCGCAAGCACCTCCTCCCGGCTCTTGTTGATGGTGTTTATACGCTGGATGTCGGATGTCGGGATGAAGACATGCACCATATCGACATCGGAGTCAAGACAGGCATCAACGTCTGCTTTTGTCATGCGGGAGAGCCCGCAGATATTCGCCTCAAGACCGAGCTTTTTGATAGCAGTGACCGTCTCCTTCTCGGCCTTGCTCGACGCGGGGAATCCCGCTTCGATGGCATGGACGCCGATATCGGAGAGCTGGCGTGCGATCTCGAGTTTCTGTTCAAAGGTGAATGCTATCCCCGGGGTCTGTTCTCCGTCCCGGAGCGTGGTATCAAAAACAGTGACTTCTCCACGGGCATGGCTATCGGTGAAGAAGGCAATCCCCCGCAACTGTCTTGCGAGCCATAGTAAATCATTGGCATGCAGATTATTTAAATAACACCGTGATTTTGGGCAAATACGCACAATAAGGCGGTATAACGATACGTTTAATACCCGATCATCCCTATAGTATGAGCGCAGTGCCCCGCCTTAACTCAGCTTGGTAGAGTGCGCGGCTGTAGTATGGTTTACCGATGTAGGTAACTGCGCGGCTACCGCGATGTCCCCGGTTCGAATCTGGGAGGCGGGATTACTGTTAAATTAGGGCCCAGGTAGTGTAGTGGCCTATCATGATTGCCTGTCACGCAATCGACTCGGATTCGAATTCCGACCTGGGCGTTGTTTTTTGTTTTTGTCGATTTTGCCCGTTCATCGTCGCGCAGGGAGATGCTGAAGAGCTCGGCATCTGCAAAGACGAACGTATGCGTGATATCCTGCAAATGGCAGATCGCTGCTGCATACGCCTTGTGAATGTTTTTCCCCGCGCTGATGAGATGGACGTGTTCCTGCAGGACCATGATCAGCGTATGGGGTTAGATGAGAGAATCCTGCTGGATAGGACCCTCAACAGCTTATAAATAAATTCGTGGCTTATGTGCTGATGTATGGAAAATGCCAATTTGGAGCCGGACCAGAGTAATGAGTCGGTTCTTCTCGTTACAAATCCGGAAACCAAAGGTTTCATGTACAAATATATTCTTGGGTTCACACCTGTCTTTCTTGTTATTGTATGCCTGATTGTACGGACGGTTATTTTCGGTGTGGCCCAGGCGTTTTTTCCCGGGGTGGCACCATCTTTATCTCCGTTTATTCCCAGTATGAGTGAGTTGACCGAGATCACGGTTCTGATGATCGCACCGGTGGGAATATTTGCCTTTTTCATGTGCGTTGGGTGGGTGTTGCGGCTCAGCGAGATATGGACAGGGACTGCGCTGGCACTCGGTTTTAGTGGTATTGCAGGAATCCTGCTTGCGAACGGGATGGACGTTGTGCCAATGTCAACGAAATACATGCTCTATCTTTTTGAATGGGTTGCATTCCTGATCCAGCCGTTCAGTGTCATCGCCACCGTAATTGTCATCGCGTGGACCGAGAAATTCCGGCGCTCGATAACATACACCATCACAAAGGAAGGCGTGAGAATCAAAGGCGGGGTCTGGAAACAGCAGGAACATTTACTTCCCCATCACCAGATTTGCAGGGTGGTGATGGAACAGGACCTGCCGGGACGGTTCTTTCATGTCGGTACAATAATTCCAATTGGGATAGCCCCGTGGTGTTCGGAGATGTCAATCCATGGGGTAGGGCTTGGAGGGAAGAAAGACAATATGAGTGCTGGTCTGGGATATGCCAAAGGACGGCAGAAGGGATCGCGGTCTCCTCTCGATTGCCTCTACGGGATCCAAGAACCAGAGAAAGCAATGGCACTGCTCGAACATCTGATATGTCGTCCTGTGGAGCGGCTGGAAGAGCAAATTTCAATCCTTAAAAAAATCCCTGATAAGATATAGTCCGGATTTTTTGGCATATTCATCATGCTGTCCAATTCCTCATGCAGGAAACGATGGAGATTAAAAGAGGGGATAAAATGACGGGGATTACCGGATCTTTCCTGCTGCTGTTCCTGCAATATTTTTTAAGACTTCGTAATCCGTGGTCGTCCCTTTCATCTCGATCTGCTCAAGGACATCCTTTTTTGTAAAGATCACGGTATAGGTCATGATCCCGTACTGGTCATTGGCGTCAGTAAACCGGAGTGCGATAGACCGGTCACCGGTTTTTGAAAATGGCAGTTCAATGACCGATACGGAAGCATTCGCACGCGACTCCACACCGGATTTTACCTCGTCGAAGATGATCCGGATGCGGTCGGGCGGGTAGACGCTGATCTGCTGGGTGATACCCGTGATATCATAGTTCCTTGTGTTCATCCGGTAAAACGCGACGTAATACCCTTTCTTCCACCCTTCGTCCCGCGCCAGCGGGTTGATGTCTGCATATGCGACGTCCGAGCGCTCCCGGATGACATACCCCTCGGGCAGGTCAGCGAGCTGGAGTGCCATGCCGGACGGTTCAACTGTAGCAATCCTGCTTTCCGGGGTGGAGGGCAGGGTCACCTGTGTCGGCGGGGGCACAACCTGCGGAGCCGGATCGAGAAGGAAACACCCGGCCGTACACAGAGTGCAGATGAGGATTCCCACGATGATTGCATAGTTCATAATCCCTGACTAATCTGGGATATCCAAGATAAAATTGTTTTACAAAGAAAATCTCTGTAGAAATCCCTGATCTCATATCATTACCAAATATCCATGATGAACTGGCGACGGATATCGCAATGGGGGCTGCCGCAGTGGCGGGGGCAATGTAAATCGAAGATGTCCAAATGGACATCTTCTTCAGTTTGCCTTTCCCTGCGGAAAAAGCAAACGCCCCCAAGAACGTAATGAAAAACGTTGATTCCTACAGAGCCCCAAGAACCGTTGTTGATACAACAGGGAACGTTCATGAAATGTTCGGGTATGTCCGTTGCAGTTCCCGGTCTCTGACCACAAATCCTTTTTTGCCACCCGAACAAAACAAAAGTAAAGGAAGAATGATGTGGTATGAGCGGCCTCAACCTGCATGGCGATGAGTCTGTTATCCTGACAACACCGGATGTTTTTGTGAAATCCATCCCGTTTGAGGCAGTCCTCACCAGCAAGCGCATCATCCTCGTTGACCGGGATAAGGATCTTGTCCCACCCAAAGATATTGTGCTTGCGACGATCCGAGACGTGCAGCCCGGCGAGAACGCAATCCACGACCAGACCATCAGCCTCTCGGTCATCGCGACGAGCGGTGGCACCCGGC
>JAPKXV010000296.1 GCA_026394635.1 Methanoregula sp.
ACTTCGTATGTGTCGATGATATACCGGTACGACGTTTCAAACTCCTTTAAGTAAAACGGAGGTTCCGTCAGGATATTCTTCTGGCCGGTTTCTGACCCCGGCGGGTCTTCATGTGCCCCCATGGTTATTCATATCTGATCGCTTCAGGGATAAAAGAAGTAACCTGTCATTCGGGCAGGGGACTTTGATCCCTCCTGCAAAGCACTGTACACCGGTGCCTGCTGCCCCCGTTACTTCCCGCCCGTCTCTTTTTCCGCAATGCTATAAAACGCCCCTGCCGGGACGAACCGCTGGTCACCCCCGCGATCTGCTAAAAAAGGAGGACTCTCCCTATATATCCCCGCTCTGCAAAAACACCTTCATATGGATACGGTGATTCGTGACCGGTTTATAACGCTCTGGCAGGGCTCCTGCCCGGGCGCCGAATTGCCCATAACATTTGAGGTCGGGGCCGATAACGGGACAGCGGGGAGAGCACAAGCCCGGGAAGGCTGGCTGTGTATCATCTGTGACCTGACACGGGTGCGGAAAGGGAATGTTTTTGTCGTAGACCGTTCCGGGGTCACCTGCAGTGGCGGCCTTTTTTACATGGGGTATGACACGCAGCGCAGCGAAAACTTCCGGTACTTCCTCTCGTACGGGAAACCCGGCGTGGTCGAAGGTGAACGGTATAAAATGACCCCGGAGATCGTTGATGATTACAATGCCCTTCCGGTGCCTCTTTGTGCGGAGGGCACATGCTACACGTTCAAACGCTGGGACAAACTTACTGCTGCGGACAACCCGGATGTAGTCATCTTCTTTGCACGGCCGGAAGTGATGTCAGCACTGTTCACACTCGCAAACTTCGATGAGGCTGACCCGCAGGGTGTCATCTGTCCCTTTGGCTCCGGGTGCTCGTCGATCATCCACTATCCCCGCCTTGAGCAGCAGAGCGATCACCCGCGGGCGGTGCTGGGGATGTTTGACCCGTCTGCACGCCCCTGTGTCCCTGTCGATGTCCTGACATTTGCCATCCCCATAAAGAAGTTTGAGAAAATGATTGCGAATATGGAACAGAGTTTTCTTGTCACAAAGACATGGGACAAGGTGAAGGCAAAGATCGCCCATAGCAACACCCTGCATTCCGGGTAAGGATCATCCCCGTTATCCTTGTCGATCCCCCTGCCCGCGACACCGCGATCCGGGGTGCCGGGCGCGCCCTCACAAGGAAGTTGTCCCGCGTGGTATTTTGGGCGCTCATGTCCGTATGACCGGCAAAAGAACATTGAGCAAAAACCAAAAAAAGCATATCTTGTACGACAACCCAAAGATGATAAGGGATGTGACAGCATGGGCGATCCGTACGTGAACAGTGGCGAATCATTTATCCGGACAACAGGCAGGGTCAGCGTCAACGTTGCCCTCTATGACATGATACTCACCACACGGCACCTTATCCTCGTCGATAACACGTATGCCCGGTTCGAGCCGCAGATGATTCCGGTCCTGACCATACTGTCGGTAACTGCCGGAAAGGTTGCCACGGGTGAGCCGGTTATCACTCTTACTTTTACCGCGACGGGCAGCAGCGGAGCTCCTGCTCCGATGAACCTCATCTTCTCCCAGCAACCCGGTGAACAAAGAAAACGGGAACGCGACGAGTGGATAAAAATACTCATCGACCATATCGTAGCAGCACGCCATCAGGACATTCATGCCGACGCGGCTCCCGCTCATGCAAAAAGAGACCGGTTCCCCCCGGGTGCAACCCCGCGCCCGATCGAACTGGCGTTTCCCCTCAAAACCAGTTCCGGATCAGATTCTTTCCCATCAGAAATTGTTATACTTCCCGATGAGATTGAATCACCGGCAGGTGAAGAGGAAGCAATAGTATCGTCGCTTGCGGCAACCCCGCCGGGTCCAGCAACGGAAGGGCCGCCATCTTCTGCGGATGCAGACACGAAATCCCCTGCAACAAAAATGCCTGCGTCACCCGCGGGCAAAGGATCGCCGGGTTCTGCTGGAGAAAAGAGCGGGACAGCGGACACGGTCCTCTCCACGGTGATGACAACAAAGGGCCCGGGGAAAAGAGCCGCAGGCATCTGATGAAGGAGATAACGGGTCGCACAACTCCTTTGCCCTCGCCCTCCAGACTGCGATACAATCCCTGGTCGCCCCAGGAGGGATCACAGGGTCTCCGCACATGGAAACCCCACAGGCTCCGGCAAGAGAAGAGTCAACCCCTGCCCCAAAAGAAGAGGGGGCATCTTTGGGCACGGATGTTGCCCCCTCCGCCCCACTAATTGAGGAACCAACAGACCAACCGGCGAACGAAGAGAGGGCATCTTTGGGTGCCCCAGCCGCCCCACCTCGTGAGGAACCAAAAGACCAACCGGCGGAGGAAACGACGCCACCTGCTCCTGCAGCAGCCCCCCCGCCCAAAGAACCCTGGTCCCGGCAAACTACGGTGGTTACGGTAAGCATACTTGTCATCATCATCCTTGCGGTGGTGGGCGGGACGATTCTCAATGTCCATTTCGGGCCGGGAAAGGGGGAGGAGCCCCTCGTGCCCGTGGTGACTACGACTCCCACCATCCCCGGTACCCCCGCCCCGGTGACAATTCCCGGTAATGGTGTCTGGGTACGCGTGGAGTACAATGGCAGTTTCATCGGGTACGTCGGCAATCCCGGGTCACTGCAGCACGTTGGCGGTTCCGGCGACAGGTTCTATTACATTCCGAAGAGTGATGACCTCGTGCAGGCATCGCTTGTGAAGCAGGACAATTCAGGAAATACTCTGACCATAGAGGTCTACCGGAACGGGGAGATGGTGCTACATCGCACAACCCGGGCCCCGAAGGGGGAAGTCCAGGTCCTCATCGATCCACGGACAGGAAATCCCCCCGGTATCACTACCACAGCCGCGACGCCGTAAATTTTTGTCGCCGCCGTGCCCGTTTTTAGTGTTATGGGAACCCCCGTTCTGCCAGACTTGCCCGGATCTCGTCAAGGATAAGGGGGTCATCGATTGTCGCGGGCACATTGTACGGGACATCGTCAGCGATCTTTTTGATGGGTCCCCGCAGGATCTTGCCGGACCGGATCTTGGGTAACCTTTTGACGACAAGAGCCTCTTTAAGCGACGCGATCGGGCCGATCCGCTCCCGCACCTGCCTGACCAGCTCGCGTTCGAGTTTACGGACACGAGCTCGTTGACAGCTCGGCAAACCCGACGGATCCGGGTAGTGCCGTCACCCAAATGTTAAAAGAATTATCCACAAAGAGAGTCTGTATCCTCTTTGATTCGGTCAGCACCATGCTCATCTACCTTTCCCATACTATACATAGCGACAAAAGTTTCAGTTTACGTCAGACATAATATCCGTCCGATTTGAGGAATGCGTCCACACGAAAAGATCCCACAAGCTGTTGGTCATACTTGAAAAATTATGACGCCATGTATAACATCTCAAAATTCATCCATTGTGTGACCAACAAACTCAGGTTCATGAACCTGTCAGGAATTTTCCTTGCAGCCGAGAAAGGGCTGGACCCCCATCTCATCAGCCAGCTCGCGACTTTTGTGGACAATATCCTCGATACCGGGTGACGATACTTGATACGCCAGGATTTTTTTTAAAAGACACACTTATCCGAGTGTGTTTTTTGAGTGTGGCAAAACAGATAGTTTTTGATCATTCCAGTTCTCTTTTTCTTTAAAAAATCGCTATATTTATTGCCTGAAGGTACATTCAGATTTTTAATGTGTTCCTTTAAAATTTTATATCGTCTGGTTTTTGTTCTTGTAGTATTGCTTACCACGATGCAGGGTGTCCGGGGGTGGGCTGTCGAGAATCTGGTAATAATTCCGGGTGAAGGGCCTGTCTCCCCCCTCACACCAATGACCGTCACGTATACGGTTCATATTGCCTCATTTACCAGTAAGAATACCCTGGATATGTATACCGACCTCTCAAACGCGACCTGGGTCGTCACAAAAACCGATATTGTCGAAGATCACCCTGCAGTTACCTCTCCGTTACAGGAGAAGATCGGATCCCGGGTCCGGATCGATGGCTGGCTCTTAAGCTATTCACGGGGGAGACAAATTGAGCTCAATGTCCAGTTAAAAGGGACCGCTCCCGATGTAGCCCAGACACAGGATAAGACTATCATTAGGGTGCAGGAATGGACCTCCGATGCCCAGCCTCTTACCGATACGGGAATAAGTAAGAAATATCAGATATTTGTCCCAACCCCAACCCCTGAAACTCCGCCACCTACACTCACACAGGCACCCACAGAAATTGTCCCGGACCAGAATACCCCGGTGACCTCTGCAACCCCGACAATAAAGCAGACCTATTCGCCCGGCCCCGGGCCGGTGCTGGTCTGCGGAATGCTTGCGGTTCTTGTAATGTTCATGGCAGTTAAAAAGAAAAAATAAGAAATGTGATTTTTTTAAATTTTTTTACCGAATTGTTTTTTGCTACGAGGATCAGATCCGGCCGTGGGATCCCTGCTTGGTAAAGGAAGGATGACGAAACTAAATTTTCCCCGGTTCTTTGGAATCATAGTGTCCGTGCGCACCCGCTTACGACTGCCGCCTCGCGGACAGCCTGTGCCACCGCTTTGACCACATCCCGGTTGAGGACCCGGGGAAGGATCCGGTCTTTGCGTGGCCGTTTGACATAGTCCGCGATTGCGTGGGCTGCGGCTACCTTCATCTCATCGGATATTCTTGTGGCGCACACGTCAAGCGCTCCCCGGAAAATTCCGGGGAACGCGAGCGCGTAGTTGATCTGGTTGGGGAACTCACCCCGCCCGGTCCCTCCAACCGCCGCACCCGCAAGCAGGGCATCGTGGGGGTGGATCTCGGGTGCGGGGTTGGCAAGTGCAAAGATGATCGGCTCGCTGTTCATCGAACGTACCATCGCTGGTGTGATGATATCAGGCACCGAAACACCGATGCACACGTCTGCGCCCACCATGGCGTCGGCAAGCGTTCCCGTCCGCCCGTCCTTGTTCGTCTCCTCTGCCATGATGAACTTGTACTTGTTGCCGTAGAGCCCCTCGCGGTGCCGGTGGATAATTCCCCTGCTGTCGCAGATGATGATATCGTTGACGCGCGGGAAAAGGTCGGACTTGTACCCGATCCCGGTGAGCATGCGGATGATCGCAAACCCGGCTGCCCCTGAGCCGCTGATGACAATATTCAAATCCTCGAACCGCTTTTTTGTCACCTTACATGCATTGAGGAGGGCGGCAAGAACGACAATGGAAGTCCCGTGCTGGTCATCGTGCATCACCGGAATGCCGATCCCCTGCAATGCTTCCTCGAGCTCGAAGCACTTGGGCGCCGCAATGTCCTCGAGCGCGATCCCGCCAAAAACCGGTGCAATATTTTTGATCTCATCAGCGAACTCCGTGTGGTAACTCTCAAAACAGATCGGGAACGCATCGATGTCTGCGAGTTTTTTGAAAAGAAGGGCTTTGCCCTCCATGACCGGGATTGCGGCATACCCCCCGATGTTTCCCAATGACAAAACACGGGAGCCGTCTGTCACAATGGCGATGGTATTTGCTTTCAGGGTATACCGGTAGGCAAGGTTCTTGTCCTGGTGGATTGCCTTGCAGACCGCTCCGACGCCCGGGGTATAGGCAAGTGACAGTTCCCGGCGGCTGGTCAGGGGCACCTTGGAGTGGACCTCGATTTTCCCGTGGAATTTTTCATGGAGTTCGAGCGACTCCTTAAAAAAATCTCTCTGGGTTTGTCTGCGCCGCATGCTCCCCCGGTTCTTATTTCTATGAACGTAATGTGAAGCCATGAATCTTGTTGTTTTGAGATGGCATCATCACAAAAATCACGGTACCGGGGAGTGGGACGGTCCCGGGTATTCCCCATCTTCCTTTTGTCAATGGGGGGGCTCATCATAAACTATGTCTTATCCAGAACGCCAAGTACTTCAACGATCATCCTTGGCAGGAGAGGGCAGAGAAGAAACAAAAGCGGCGCTTGCGGAGGAGCTCGGTGAGGATGCTGCACATATCCGTGCCATTGCCGGCCGGCTCAGGGGAGCTGGGAGCCGAGGCGAACTCGGGACGGCCATCGCACGCGAGGTGCTAAAATACACCCATTTTGAGCTGCAGGTGATCGGCGGGCGTCTGAACAACGAGATCGCACGGCTGCCCTCTCCCTACCGCGAACGGATCCGCCCGTACTTCCTCGACCAGATATTCGGGACGCATCACCGGCTCCTCGCGCTGCACCGGAACGGTGGCCTTGACGGGCTGACCGGGCCGGTCAAAGACTCCGCAACTCTTTATGCATTCTGTGACATGCTGCCCGCAGGGTGTTTTGTATCTGATGACCGGTCGGAGCTGTACCCGCATTTCGTGCAGCCGAGGAACCGTCTTTTCTATTACCTGATCGCAGCATGTGCGATGTTTGTGCTCGATGAACCCGGCCACCCGGTCGGGATGCCGTTTCCGGGCGGGTTTACCGTGGAAAAGCGGGGCAGTGAATATTACTGCCTGATCCGCGACCGGGAAAAGGAAGTCCCACATTCAATCTGTAACTTCTGCCCGGCACAGCAAAGCGAGGAAAAAAAGATCAGGAAATCGTAAACTGGCGCTATTTAGGTCCCCGTTTGAAACTCTTCATCGATCCACCGGACAATTTCGTCCCTTACGCTGCGGTACCCCGCGAGCACTTCCGCATCGTTGCCCGTAGTGAGGTGGGGGTCAAAAAAGCCCTTATGGATCGTTTTCCTGGCATTGGGAATGACCGGGCAGATCTGGTGTGCGTTATCGCAGAGGGTCACGGCGATATCAAACTGCATCCCCCCAATTTCATCGAGCGTCTTTGAGTGGTGATGGGAAATGTCGATCCCGATCTCCCGCAGGACCTCGGTTGCGCGGGTGCTGACCCGTGCTTTCCGGGTGCCGGCGGAAAATACCTCATAACGGTCACCATATTTTGCCCGCAGGTACCCTTCAGCTATCTGGGAGCGGGCGGCATTTGCCGTGCACACAAAGAGGACTTTTGGTTTTTGGAGCATCGTGTCACCCTGCCGTGGATACATCTTTCATCAGATCGGTTGACCTACGGGATTATTAATTCATACAATGTAATGTTGCCAGCTGTCCTTGTAAGGTAAGGATGGATGAAACGCAAAAAAAGCAGGAATTTTTTATAAAAAAGGGATTGGTTACTTTTTACCGGGGTTGGTGAGGTGGTGGCGGGTGTCTGGGGCGGCACTGAAGGTTGCTGTGTGCATCCTGTGATAAAGATGCAGGTAACCAGACAGAAACCCAAAATGAGTCTGATGCTGTTTTTTGATATCATGATGACATCAGGAGAGGTTAGGAAGTCCGGGGATAAAAAATGGGGGTGGGGCAAATTTTTTTAAGGTGGGTGGGGAACGGCCGCAGCCTGTTTCAGGAGGGAGACAAAGCCGGCGAGCGCGGGTTCCATCAAATCCGGATTTTTGCACGTCCTCTCAATAATGTCCACAATCGCACTCCCGACAATCACACCATCGGCTCCGTTTTCAGCACATGCCCGCACCTGTTCCGGAGTCGAGATCCCAAAACCCAGTGCAACCGGGAGATCCGTGATCGCCTTTGTGCGCCGGATAAGGTCAAAAGCTTCCTGCGGGATTCCGGTTCGGACGCCCGTAACTCCCAGGACCGACACCAGATACAAAAACCCCCTGCCCTTTTTTGCAATCTTTGCTAACCGTTCATCGCTGGTGGTCCGGGTGACTAAAAAGATCGGTGCGATCCAGTTCTTTCTGGCAGCCTTAAGCACCTCGGCGGACTCCTCCACCGGCATATCCGCGATCAGGATACCGTCAACACCGGCGCCGGCGGCATCGCGGTAGAACGTTTCAATGCCACGCCGGTAGACCGTGTTGAAGTACGTGAGCAGGACGATTGGCACTTCGGATTGCGACCGCAGCTCCCGGACGATAGCAAAGACCGTGTCCGGTGTGGTACCGGCTGCGAGCGCCCGTTCGCCTGCCCGCTGGATGACCGGGCCGTCAGCCACAGGGTCAGAGAAAGGGACACCGAGTTCGAGGATATCTGTCCCGGCGCCGATCAGCGCCCGGGCGATCCGGATACAGGTCTTCCTGTCGGGGTCCCCGGCTACGGTAAAACCGATAAGCGCGGGAGTTGTCCGTTTTTTAAAAACCTTTGCTATCCTTTCCATCAGGCACCACCCCGGATCGCTGATACTTCGGCAACGTCCTTGTCGCCCCGCCCGGAGAGGTTGATGACCACGATGTCGTCCTTAGCGAACCTTCCGGCGTTCTGTATCACGTACGCGACCGCATGGGCGGATTCGAGTGCCGGGATGATCCCTTCCCTGCGGGAGAGGAACTCAAACGCATCAAGGACATCACGGTCGGTCACCGCATCATAGGTCACACGGGCATTGTCTTTGAGCATCGCGTGCTCCGGGCCAACGCCCGGGTAATCGAGCCCGGCAGCGATGCTGTGGGTGGGGAGCACCTGCCCGTGCACATCCTGCAAAAGGTACGAGAGGGTTCCGTGCAGGACACCTGCTTCCCCGGCGCAGAGTGTTGCGGAATGCTCCCCCGTCCCGATCCCATTTCCTGCTGCCTCCACGCCGACCAGTTCAACGTTGTCAGCGAGGAATGGGTCCGACCAGTTCAACGTCGTCAGCGAGGAACGGGTAAAAGATGCCGATCGCATTCGAACCACCGCCGACACAGGCGACAATCGTGTCCGGGAGCCTGCCCTCCTTGTTCATGACCTGTTGTTTTGTCTCGTTCCCAATCACCGATTGGAAATCCCGCACCATGGCCGGGTACGGGTGCGGACCGACAACGGACCCGATCAGGTAATAGGTATCCTGCACGTTTGCCACCCAGTCGCGGAGCGCTTCATTGATCGCGTCCTTGAGTGTGCGGGTCCCCGAGGTGACAGGGATCACCGTTGCACCC
>JAPKXV010000405.1 GCA_026394635.1 Methanoregula sp.
GGGAGTTAATGTTGGGGTACTGTCAGGCGCCATGTTTTATTTCCTCGTTGTGTTCTGTGTTTGATCTTTGTTTTCGGATTTGATCTCATACCCGATGAAGCCATCTTCTGCAAGGGTTGTGAGGAGCGCTGCAACATCATCCATGACTGTATCCGGTGCATTATTAAAATTCCGGCAGACTGCCTTTGCAATTTCTTCTGGATTTCGGCGTCCATCGATGAGTTTCCATACCAGCGCACCCGTCCTGTTTACGGATAAGGCTGTACCCGTGTCACAGTTTACCAGCACCATCCCGTCATCGAGCCCTTCCCGGGACACGACTGCGGGATTAATCACCGGTGTTGTATCAAGAGCAAACGCATTCACACTTTCACGCACAATAAGTATAAAACATTATAAAATTTAATACCGATTACCATTATCTTCCACTCGTCAATAATCTGCAAGGGCATCTGTCACCCTTGGAGGAGAACCCGGTATCTGACCAGTATCTCCCCCTCCCTGACATCACATTCCCGATACACACGGCATAAATCACCGGAGAAAAGGATACATATCATATGAAAACCCCGCCCTCTTTCTCTACCCTCTTCCGGGATTTTTCTTCAGCAAGATCGGATATTTTCAGAGCGGTCCGGCTGGTCTTTACTAACGCTCCCTTCCTTACCGTCATAAATATTGTGCTTGTTTTTATCCAGGGGCTGCTCCCCCTTGCAGCACTCTATATCATGAAACTCCTCGTGGATACGGTCACAAATGGCATTGCTGCTACGGACAAGGTTCCGGTCATCAACAACCTTATTTTTCTTCTGGCGATAGCCACGGCAATTGCCCTGCTTCTTGCAGTCTGCCGGGCCATTTCAGCATACTCCACCGAGGTGCAGTCATTAGTACTGACAGATATTATCACCGATCAGATCCAGGCACATTCCATCAGTCTCGATCTTGCCTATTATGAAAACCCGGCATACCATGATAACCTGCACCGGGCACAGATGGAAGGACCCTCCCGCCCATCGCGGGTCGTGAATGATCTCGTCCAGCTTTGCCAGAACAGCGTATCTATCTGTGCCGTCGGGGGTTTCATCCTCATCTTCTCCCCCGTTGTTGGCATCATCCTGATTGGAGCAGCGCTCCCGTCAGCAGTATTCCGGGTCTGGTACTCCCGCAGGCTCTATACACTTCGGATGAACCAGACCGAGACGGAACGGAGAAGCCAGTATTATCACATGATGATCACCGACATGTACCATTCCAAGGAGATCAGGCTCTTTGGTCTTGGTCTCCTGTTCAGGAACCGGTACCGCGATCTCCAGAACGGTATCCGTAAAGCCCGTCTTGCAATATCCCGCTCGAAAGTGTTCTGGGACATCGTTGGTCAGGGCTTTGTTACGGCAGCAATTTTCGGTTCGTTTGCGGTTATTGCCCTCATGACCATCGGAGGGACAGTCACTCTTGGGGACATGGTAATGTATTTCATGGGGTTCCAGATGTGTATCGGGTACACCCAGTCTATCTTCTCCAGCCTGAATGCTCTCTATGAAGACCAGCTCTTCCTGCGCAACCTCTTCAGATTTTTCGATCTGGTACCACAGATCGCTGCACCCGAAAATCCCGTTCCCGTTCCCTCCCCCATTAAAGAGGAAATCCGGTTCGAGGGGGTCACGTTCACCTATCCCGGTGCTACAACCCCCTCCCTCTCGCAGGTGAATCTCACCTTGCACAAAGGAGAGATCATTGCGCTTGTCGGCGTCAACGGCGCGGGAAAAAGCACTGTTATCAAACTCCTCTGCCGCCTTTATGAACCGCTGCACGGGAAAATTACCGTTGACGGACTGGATCTCAAAAAAACCGATCCTGAAGAATGGCGAAGACATATTACCGTTCTGTTCCAGGATTTTGTCCGGTACTCGCTCAGTGTCCGGGAAAATATCTGGCTGGGCGACGTCAGTCAGTCTTGCAGCACCCCGCGTGTTCAGACAGCTGCAAAAGAGGCGGCTGCCGAGTCTGCGATCGAAAAGCTCCCCAATACATACAGTTCCCTCCTCGGAAAACATTTCTCCGGGGGACAGGAACTGAGCACTGGGGAATGGCAGAAAGTCGCCCTCGCCCGTACGTTCTTCCGGGACGCAGAGATCGTTATACTTGACGAACCCGCAAGTTCGATCGATGCCCTTTCCGAAGCGGAAATCTTCCACCGGTTCCGCGAGCTGGTTAAAGGCAGGACCGCCGTCATTATCAGCCACCGGTTTTCGACCGTTCTTCTTGCAGATCATATTTATGTATTCGACCGTGGGAAAATTATCGAACACGGTACTCAAACGGATCTGATGGCACTGAGCGGTCATTATGCGGATATGTTCCGGGCACAGGCTGAACCGTACCGGCAATAACCCTCATGCCTGAATCCGGCAGAGGGGAAATCAGCCGTTCCGTCAGGTGGTGGTTGGGAGGATGGCTTTTGAATTGTCAGGATTTCTCAATATATACTTGTCCTGATATGCCGTAACTTGATGAGAAAACGTTAGATATCGCTGAAACATCGGTATTTTATAGCAAAATAATCTCATCTTGTCATCGTTTTAACTGTATTTTTAAAAACCTGAACCAACGCCTGAGGTGGGCAAGGGGGATGTCTGCCCTTGAGGAGGATTTGCGGTACAATCTCAGCAACTGCGGGGGAGGAATGATAAGCCGGTACCCGCACCGGAGTTTCTCACGGATCCCGGACCGTCCCTGCATGAGGAGAGGAGCAGACCATGTGGAAAAATCACCAGCCCCCTCTGGTAATTCACATCCAGTCCAGAGACCGGCAGAGGTAAGTGCGAGCTCCAGGGGGATTCTGATATGGTGCTCAACCGACCGCTGACCGAGTTCTTTCCAGTCATCAGCCTTTTTGAGTTGCCTCATCAGCAGGGAGATATCATATACCCAGTCCAGTCTCATCGATTCGTGCATGAATACATGGTGGAATGCGAGAAAGAGGAGATGATCGGGATGACTGAAAGTATCACACGAGAGGTCGCTGGATCTGATAGGGATACGCCGCAAAAAAGCGTCATCAAGCCACCCATCAGGGACCATATCGAACGCACGGTCAGTCACCCAGTGGAGCTCGACGTGCAACCCTTTACCCAGCGGGGTATAGACGTCGTGATGTTGTTCGAAAGATATGTTGTGTGTTTTTGCAGAACACACATATCCCAGTTTTTCCAGTACTTCCTCAGACGCGGGGAGGTTGTGTGGCTGGACAAGCAGGTCGATATCAGTCGACTGCCGTAGCGCCGGGTCTGGATAGCCCGTGCGTGCAAGGGCATGCCCTTTTAAGAGAATAACCGGGATCCCGGTATCTTTCAATGCATCGGTCACCGACTGGATCTGCCGCCCGGCAAGCAGGCTCCGGGCAGCAGCCATCAGGAAAACCCGGTTCAGGTATTCCATGATTTCCTGTGGCGGCTGGCATTCTTCCGGCCAGGTACGTACATGGAAGGCAAGGAGGGGAACAATCGCGTGCGGTCGCAACAGGGCGAGAAAACTCTGCCAGTCATCAGGTAAAATATCTGGAGCTGGCTGTGGAGCATTCCTGATCGCGGCGATAAGGTAGGTGAGAAGATCATCCGGCAGGGAAAGCAGGGCATTCGGTGGATCACCGGCGAGGGGAATACCATGGTGGAACGTTTTCAGCGTATTTAGCAGGGACACAGGCTCAGGATTTGTTTCAGAGATTCTTGTTGTTTTCATTCATTTCCCCTTGTAAAAAAATCTGAACCCGCCACAGGTACGATTTTTCACACGATATCAATGGAGATTATCTGAACATTATCAGTAGTAATGCCGTATATCGTGATGAATATACCGGAAAATTGCAGGTGGCTGGACCGGAATACATTCCGATCACTTTTTTTTCATGAAGTTTTCATTTACGTTTTAGTCGCGCATTTTTTCACTTATTTGCTGCAGAATTTTTTCCCCAGACCCCCCGCCTCGATCGCGCGCTCTCCATCACCC
>JAPKXV010000263.1 GCA_026394635.1 Methanoregula sp.
GCAGGTGGTTCCATGGCTGAGGAGGTCGCAGACTACATGAACTATACGCTGCTCCACCTTGGTGCAACCACGGTTGGCAGGGTGGGAGTGAACCTCATGGGCAACCCCGATGCGATTGTGACCGCGGAGAAGCAGGCAAAGGAGCTGGGCAGGAAACTTGCTGATGCGATAAAAACGAGCTGGAAGGATCCTGAACAGGCAAAAGTTTTGGCGGAACGCAGGGAGTACTTCAAACGGCTTGTTATGTTCAACAAGGATCTCTGGAAGCACGAATACGATCACTGGAAGACGATGGGCTGGCTATAACCACCGGTTCAATTTTTTGGCTCTTTAGAAATCATTGTTTTCATAACGTTCTTTGGGGCGTCACCCCCGTCACTGCGGCAGCCCCTCTTGCGATATCCGTTGAAAACCGGTTCATCATGGATCTCTGGTAATGATGTGAGAACCGGGATTTCTCCAGAGCCAAAATATCGTAGAAATGAGGTTTTCACCAGAGCAAAAAATTAAAAAATGAAAATTTTGAAATTTCTTTTTTTGCAGGATGATAGTTTTACGCGGTGCCCCGCTTTTTTATCATCTCAAGCGCTTCGAACGCTTCCCTACGGACGCCGACATTCTAATCGGCAAGCAGCACGGTAAGGTGATCGACTGCTTTTGTATCACCGATCTCGCCGAGCAGGAGCGCGGCACGCTTCCGGACATCACTCTGGTTATCCTTGAGAACCATGATGAGCGGCGTGGTTGCCGGCTGACCGATCATCCAGAGTGCTTCCATAGCACCGGTCCTGACCATGAGATCCCCCTCGCGGAAGACCTGCATAAGGGGTGCGATGGTGGGCACCCCAATCGCTGCAAGGGATTTGACAACTTCGATGCGGACAGCGCGGTCCGGGTCGTTGAGCGTTTCGATGATGACCGGGACTGCTTTGGTGTTCCCGATCTGCCCCAGTACTTCGGCCGAACCTTTCCGGATGCCGGCGTTTGCATCTCCCATCGCCCTGATGAGCGGTTCTACCGATGGCTCCCCGATCGTGACGAGTGCAAGTGCCGCTCTCCGCTGAACATCCTCGTTCTGGTCAACAAGAGCCCTGATGAGCGGTTCTATCGACAGTTCGCCAAGAGCGCAGAGTGTGGCCATCGCTGCCATACGGACGGGCTCTTTTGCATCGTTGAGGCTTTCGATCAGGGCCCCGACCGACTGGGCATCCCCGATCCTGCCGAGCGCCATTGCCGATTCACGGCGGACACTGGGATCCGGGTCTTTCAGCGCTTCAACGAGGGGGGGCACGGCACGTGCATCACCCATATTACCGATTGCCTGCACCGCCCCGCGACGGATGAGCGGGTGGCTGTTCTTGGTTGCTGCAACAAGGGGCCCAAAGGCTGGTTCCCCCACGAGCAGAAGTGCACGGATTGTCTCCTGGCGGACGTCGTCACCCGGCTCGGTCAATCCCTGGATAAGAGGCTCGACAGCCGGAGCGCCGATTTTTCCGAGTGTGTCAGCAGAGCCGCGCCTGATGACCCAGTAATCATCCTGTAACCCGCGGATGAGGGGTTCGATGAACGGCTCACCCAGATCCCCGACCGATCGCACCGCATTCCAGCGGGTGTCGAGGTCGCCTTCCGTGAGGGCTTTGAGGAACGTCTCGTAACGCTCCTTCTGGCTGCGCAGCCGTTCCTCCTCCTCCTCCCCCCGCTTACCCGACCTGAAAAGGTTCAGGAATTTCTTGATAATAGCCATAGACATCCTCCGATATTCCTGTACCGATAATTTGTATAAAATCATTCAAATAGGTATCGGGTACGTGTGCCGAATTTATTTCACGCGAGGGATGTTTAAATCGGATTTCTTATAAATCCATCCGGTTTACTGCTGATTTTTTGAGATTTTGTGAGGGAAAATATTACTCAAACCTCCAGGTGCTCCGATAAAAACGAAAAAATGGCTCTGGTGAAATCATTGTTTTCATAACGTTCTTGGGGGCGTTTGCCATTCCCGCGGGGACGGGCAAACTGAAGAAGATATCCGTGAGGATATCTTCGAGTTACATTGCCCCCGCCACTGCGGCAACCCCCCGTGCGATATCCGTCGAAAACCGGTTCATCATGGATCTCTGGTAATGATGAGAGATCAGGGATCTCTCCAGAGCCGAAAAAATGGTTGTAAAAAAAATTATTGCATCAGGAACCCGGACTGGACCCAAGTGAAAACGGGACATTGCTTGTTGCTGTTCTCGGGACATCGTTAACGTTCATGGTGTAATACCCTGCAGGCATTGAGGTATCAAATGTATAGACATAACTCCATGTTTTATCAGCTGTTACCGATGGCGAACCAATCTCTACACCACTGGAAAACCGGTCCGGGCCCATCAGTCTCAATACAACCGTTTTTGCGCCACTTGTGCAACGGCCTGAAAATGTTATCGTATCTCCTATGGAGGCAAAAGGTCTGTTCGCGATAATGGTTACTTCTCCTCCCCCGATAACTGAGAATTCAACCCTGCCGGAATACGTTTTATCGGGATTATCAACCACCATGTTGTAGGATCCCGACTGTAATTTATATCCGGGGTTCCACGTGTAACTCCACGAACCGACAGAATTGGTTTTCGGTTGGTCCAGGAGCACTCCTTTGGCATAATATCCGGGCCCGAACAGCGTCACCAGAACATAGCTGCCGGGGGCGCTGGTGCCGGAAAAAGAGATTGAGTCACCGATAATCATGGATTCTCTGTTTGCCTGGATGGTTACGCCGTTTTGTGAAGGTGGCACAGGGGTATATTGGGATATTGCACCGGAGGGGGCAGTTTGTTGGGTGACCGGTGTTAATAAAGCATTAAACTGGTAGGTGCCCGGAGATACTGCGATATCTGTTGACCAGCCCTGGTAGCCCTTCAAACGGAGTTCAACATTATGCATTCCCGGATTCAAATCGGTAATAGTGCTGGGAGTGCTTCCCCGGAACTGGTTATCAAGGTATACTTCAGCACCCGGTGGTTTTGAGGTGAGATTGAGTGTACCTTTTCCCGGATTCTGATCGGATGTACATCCCGACAATAGCACACACAAAAATATGATGAAAAGAACAATCAACAAATAATTTTTTAATCTCATATTTCCCACGATAACCGTTATTGCGCAGGATTATATAGGTTTCCAAAACCGGGCTTTGTAGAAATGCTTAAGAAAATATTTTATAACGCTCCTGGGGGCTTCGGCTGATACCCTCGCCCCCGCCCCTGTGGCGTTCCCCATAATGCTATAGTCAGGTTATAAGGAGGATTTCGAAAAACCCCATTTTTAGATGGAGTCCCAATCAAAACTTCGTTGTGAATAAGTGAGTTGAATTCACA
>JAPKXV010000126.1:0-2243 GCA_026394635.1 Methanoregula sp.
ACCGGTCAAGGATCCAGCGGATCTTCTCCCAGGATCCTGCAGAGATACCGATGCGTGCCTCCAATTCCCCGCTTGTCAGTTCATCGCCGTGACCGCTCTCGTGCGAGAGAAAGATCCGTATCGCCCGGCCGGTTTTCCGGTACGCGTCCGGCCAAATGCCCCGGGCAGCATCGCGTTCAGCCTCGTCAAGGAGGAGCCATGCGGTCTCCCGGGGAGTTTTTGGGGGTTCCGGTGCGCGAACCGTATCCGTTGAAGCAGGATGATCCGCCGGGCGGTGCCGGGCAAGATACCAGATCCCGGCAGATATGAGTAAAATACCTGCCAGGGCGATGACCGGGACAGCAGTTGCGAGGGGGTCATCCGGGTTGTCCCCTTCGATCATGGTGACCGTCCCGTCCAGTATCACCGCGTGTATGTAGAGAATACGGTTTTTGGGATCAGCGTAGGCGAGATCCACGGTTTCCCTGCCGGGAGTGACGTTGATCCGGGTCTCGTTGCGGATGAACCCCTTTTCTGCAACCCTGCTCCCGTATTCCCGGTACGTGGTATTTTTCAGCAGCGCATCCGGCAGGGGAACGGGAACCCCGGCTGATTCTTCGGCGAACTGGACGTGGGTCTCCCGGATAGTGCCTTTGATAACCGCGTTATTCGTCCCGGACGAATAGGTCAAGAAAAAACTCCCGGAACGGTTCGAAACCGGGGTCACCTCGGTTTTCCCACGGGTAAATCCGGCCCCTGCCAGGGAACGATCCCGGGACGCCACGAGCGGATCTGCCACGATGTATCCTAACAGTTCATTCTCCCCATTCGCGGACTGGTTGTTCTCCCGGGCCATCTGATTCCGCAGGGCGGTGGTATCCTGCGTCATCTGGTTGTTCTGGAGTGCCGCTGCCGGGCTTGTGGCACCCTGTTTTTCTGCCGGGGCGGAACCGGCAGGAGATGTCCCTGCCGCAGGATCTGCCATATCCATGCCGGCAACGGTTTTCTGGTTCGCAGGAACAGCCTCCTCCATGCTGGCGACAAAATGGACCGCTATTCCTCCCAGGGTCGAAATCCGCATCCCATCTTCCTGGTAACTGAATGTGATCGTGAGGAGATAATCCGCCGGGGTATCTGATTTCCCGACCGGGAGGGGAACGGTACGTTTTTCCGTGAACGCGGAGAAAGTCCGGGATTGCATGCTCGTACCAATGGATCCGGGCCCGGTAGTTCCGGAATTTACCGGGGTCATCACCTGTTTCAGGGTTCCGGTGACATCATGATTATACGTACTTTCAATGGTGAGGGGAATAACGGCTTCCTCACCTGCCAGGATATAATACTCTCTCTGGGGTGTCGAAAGGGTGACTTCCGCAGCAGCGACGGACGATAAGCAAAAAAAAACGATGAGGATCAGTATCGCGAAAGATTTCATCAGTTTTTCCCTCATCCTCCATTACCCGGACCGGACATGTTCCTGGTACCCGGCTGCGCAGGATACGATACCTGCCCCGGCGTCTGCCGGGCCGGAACCGCACATCCTTGTCTTACACGGGGTGCTCTCGTACCCTCATCCCGCTCCGTTTGCGGGAATGTCCTGCTATACCAGTACGAAATACCGGTTTACCCGATGCGGCGGGAGAGCCGGTATCTCCGGGTGATCTTCCGGGGCAGTCTCCCGTCACCGGCGAACCGCCCCCCGGCAACTCCTGCCGGAGACCGGCATTTTTCACGGGATGGGAAAACTGCATCATAATCAATATATTTACTTACTCTGAAAATAAAAAGAGTTACCTTATTGGAATAATTAATAATAATAATTTAACCGCTCTGTGTTACAGGAATTTGGGGGTACAATGAATAACCTGGAATCTGGATTTCATTACAGGAAGGTGTGGGTACCGGCAGTTCTCGTTTTTTTCCTGATCGTATGCTGTATCCCACCCGCAGGGGCAGACGATACCTCGACCGCACTCGGGGTAATTCCGGGAAAAAGCGATATTGCCAATCTTGCCTTTGCGAACCAGCCGGCAGGGTATTATTTTTTTAAGTTCGACCAAGTGGGCGGCGGGGGTCTCAATGCCCTCCATATCGCCTCAAGTTCTACCAATCCACCGAACTATGGGCAGGTTACGACAACCACGTCCCAGTCCGGTACCTTCTATATCACGGAAACAGGGGGACGGGGATACCAGGATGAGGCGATCCTCCTGGTTGCCGTGAAAGGAAACATCCCCGGCAATTATGCAATCCACATAAAATCC
>JAPKXV010000126.1:2269-3747 GCA_026394635.1 Methanoregula sp.
CTGGATCCCGAACGTGGCAAAGGATACACCCCCGACACTCTCCCAGGTAACGTACCATTCCGGTGCCGTTGACCAGACGTTTACCAAATCCCAGTTTGTCTACGGGTCGCAGACCTGGAAGCCTGCCGGGAATAATGCCCCGTCCGATTACCCGCTCTATTACGGGCAGGACACTTCCGACACTTCCAATACGTTCAAGCTGATGTTTGTGGAGCTCAAGGCAGGACCTCTTGGCCAGAACGGCGACATTGATGTCTCCACGCTTACGGACAAGGGAGCGGTGAAAGTCGAGTACACGATCGAGAACCTGGATACGGTTACCACGTTCAATACGTACGCCTGGAATGACAACACAACCCAGGGTAAAGGTATCTCATGGGCAAACAGGCTTGTCGGGACAGGATGCAGCGGGTATACCGTTCTTGGAACCGGTTATCTCGACCGTGCTTCAGAGTTCCCGACTGCTGAAGGCAGTTCCCCGGTGTATCATGCACCGGAAACGAATTTCCAGGCGAACGTAACCTCCGGGACAGCCCCGCTTGCCGTGCAGTTCACCGATACTACCGTCCAGTCGGTCAAGGCATGGTCATGGGATTTCGGTGACGGGAGTTCTTCCAATGAGAAGAACCCGGTGCACGTCTATGCCAAGAACGGTACTTTTACCGTCGCCCTGACCGCTGCAAATAACCAGGGGCTCAGTGCAACTAAGACCCAGTCAAACCTGATCACGGTCACAGCATCGTCCGGGGGAAGTTCCTCCGGCAGTTCCTCCGGCTCTTCTTCCGGGGGAGACAATACAGGGGGGGGTTACACGGATACCAGCACCGGCATCACCTACCGGGTTAATTTCACCGCCAATGCGACTGCCGGTGTTCTTCCCCTTCCCGTCCAGTTCAGCGACTTTTCGGCAATCCCGAACAGCACGACGTGGTCCTGGGATTTTACCGGGGACGGTCATCCGGAAAGTGCCGTGAAAAACCCCGTGTTTGTCTTCAGGCAGGTCGGGAATTATACCGTGAACCTGACCGTGACTACTTCAGATGGCAGGGCGTTCACCCTTGTTTTGCCAGATTATATCCGCGTTATTGCAATGCCATCCCTCGACACTGACGTGGGATGGATTTCATCGGACACACCTGATGCCGGCAAGAACACCTCCGGTTCAGATCCGAAACAGACTATCGTGCCAATCCTCAATTCAACAATAATGCCGCCAGTACAGGGTACAGGTGGCAATTCTCCCGTCGGAACGAAAGTCGCTGAGATCCTTTTGGATGCCGTTGTCGTTATCGGGGTCATAGGTGTGGGGTTGATGCTGTGGAGGAAAACATGATTCAAGCGAGAAGTACCGGGGATATGTGTGTCCGGGTAAGCCGCTCTCATGAACACACCTCCCGGTCCCGTATGGCGGTACACCCGGAGTAATCGTGGATGAATATGGAACCTTTTGCAGTTACGACAATCACCGTCCTTCCCGG
>JAPKXV010000259.1 GCA_026394635.1 Methanoregula sp.
CGGTGATAAAGATGCGGTCGTCAACCTCGTGCGCATGATCGCGTACCGTGCCGGCATCGGTGATGAGATGGCAGAAGGGTCGTTCCGGTTCGCCGCCCGGTACGGCCATCCCGAGCTCTCGATGAGCGCCAAGAAGCTTGAATTCCCTGCGTATGACCCCCGCGGGTTGCAGGGGCAGGGGCTCGAATATGCCACATCAGTGGGGGGTGCCTGCCAGGTATACGGGAACATGCTCTACCCGGAATTGCTGGGGGTGCCGGTAAAACTCGATCCCTTTGTCACGCAGGGAAAAGCGCAGTGGACAAAGACCCTGCAGGACCTTGCCGCAGCCGTAGACGCAGCAGGGATGTGCCTGTTCGGGGGGAGAGTGATCGGCGCTGCCGACTATGCCGCGATGGTCTCTGCGCTCACCGGCTGGACCATGGACGAGCGGGAGTTCCTGCAGGTAGGCGAACGGATCTGGAACCTGCAGAAGATCTTCAATATCAAAGCCGGGCTCGGGCGTGATGACGACACCCTTCCGGCCCGGATGCTGACCGAGCCGCTCAGGGACGGCGCACCGAAAGGGCAGGTGTGGCACCGGGAAGAGTTGCTGCCGGAGTACTATGCCGTGCGGGGATGGGATGAAGACGGAAACCCGACAGAAGAAAAACTGAAGGAACTGGGTATTGGTTAAAAAACAAAACAGCAACCTTCACTCCTGTTCCCTGCCGGATGATCCCGCGCCTTAGAGATAACCGGTAATTACTGCAATCACCTGCTCATCGAACAGTACCGGGAAATCCGGGTTCACAAGGTATACCGGGAACATCCCAAAGAGCGTGCGCAGTTCGAACCGGTACATCCCTGATTCCAGCAGTGCCCCGGCTGCATTGCGCATGGATTCGCCACGGGTAGATGGCCGGGCAGCATCCTGCTCGTCCGTTCTTTCAGGAACACTCCCGCTCTCCTCTTCACTAACGGTCTGCAGCAGTACGATCCTGCCATACCGCACCTGCCGCGCAGTGCCCGGGCATGATCCAGATCCAGATCCCCAGTATCCCTGCAATCTGTGCACCCAAGATGGCAGTTCATACAAGAGCCCCTTGATCACTCCCAAGAACCTAAAAACAAGAACCACCTACATCCTGTGGATGAAGAAATCCGAGAAAGCCAAAGGGAAGGAGAAGGTGGCGGCACGCAAACGGGACTATGTCCGTTACGGGATTGCCGCCGCAGCCGGTTGTGCGGTCATCGCAATCGTCCTGTTCTTTGCGCTCAGCCCGGCGGGTGCAAAGGCGGGGGATACTGTTTCCGTCCTCTACATCGGCACGCTGGAGAACGGGACGGTCTTTGATTCAAACGTGAATAAAACACCGCTCTCATTCACCCTTGGTTCCAACACGGTGATCCCCGGCTTTGAGGATGCCGTCATTGGCATGAGCAAAGATCAGGTAAAGACCGTGCACATCCCCGCCGACAAGGCATACGGGCAGTACCAGAGCGACCTTGTGAGTACGGTGAGCCGGTCACTGTTTTCCGTAGACACACCTCCTTCGCCGGGCATGTATTACTCGGTCCGGAATCCGACAGACGGCTCAACGAGCATTGTGAAGGTTGTCAATGTGACGCAGGATACCGTGACCATTGACCAGAACCATATGCTTGCAGGACAGAACTTAACCTTCATGATCCGGCTTATCGGGATCTCGCAGGGAAAATAACATTTTTTCAGACTCTTTGACTTGCGTCTCCCCGGCACTCATGAATATGGGCAATAGTATCGCCACTCCGATAATTGCCGCAATGAGAATAACCCGTTCAGGACCGGTAAATGCATACCCCCTATCCTTTTACGATTCATCATATCTGGGGGGAAAAGTTGCGAAGTGTGAAATGATCTGCTGTGTTGATATCCTGGATTTACGCAGAACGGACGGCAGCCCTTAATGAACCGGCACCAGTACCCGGGAGGATCACGACCAGATCATCCCTGCGCAGGTTACTGGTACTCTAATCGCGTAAAAAGAGTGATTGAACGATGAATCCCGCTATTTTTCCGCTTCGAGATTCTCCTTTGCCGCCATGAGCTGCTTGACCTGATCATCCGATACCTTTGGATAGGAAAGGTTGAGCCCGCTGATTGCGGAGGTGATCACTTCAGCAACAAAGGTCCGGGCCATAAACTTGGCATCTGCCGGCACGATGAACCATGGCGCATAATATGTCGATGTTGCAGACAACATCTCTTCATATGCTTCCACATACTGGTCCCAGAACTGCCGCTCGGCAAGATCGGCGGTCGAGAACTTCCAGTATTTTTCTTTGTGGTCCAGACGGTCAAGCAGCCGCCGTTTCTGCTCGTCTTTTGAGATGTGGAGGAAAAACTTGAGGATAAGCGTGCCGTTCCTGGCAAGATGCTTTTCAAAGGCATTGATATCTTTATACCTCGCTTCCCAGAAACCTTCGACATCCGGCCCGAGTTTTTTGGGGAGTGTTTCCATGCGTTCCGAATGAACCCTGACCACCAGCACATCCTCATAGTACGACCGGTTGAATATGCCAATCATCCCGCGTTCCGGGAGCACCTTGTAGTATCGCCAGAGGAAATCATGGGCATGCTCCTCAGCGCTGGGCACCTTGAATCCATGGACTTCACAGCCCTGCGGGTTCACCCCGGACATCACATGCCGGATCGTGCCATCTTTTCCTGCAGTATCCATCCCCTGCAGAACGATCAAAATCCCCTTTTCGTGCGAGGCTGCCAGCAGCGCCTGGGCTTCTGCAAGGGAATCCCGGTCTTTTTTTAGCATCTTCTCCAGCAGTTTCTGCGCCTTATCCTCACTCATCTTTTCGAGCGTCTCGTTCTGAACCCAGCCGGCATCATATTTTTTTAGCTGCACTTTTTTCCCCGGCTCA
>JAPKXV010000307.1 GCA_026394635.1 Methanoregula sp.
ACCCCAAAAAAGATGCTTGAGATGCTCGCATTCCTGAGCACTGCCAGCAGCTGCTGGCCCTCCTCTCCTTTTACGATTTTCCGCAAACCGAGGCACATAACCAGCAACAGGGCCCCATACCCCACATCCCCGAGAATAAGCCCGAAGAAGATAGGGAAGACAATGGAGACCATGATTGTCGGGTCAAGTTCGGTGTACTTTGGCCGCGAGTACGTGTCCATGAGCAGCTGGGTGGGGCGGGCAAATGACGGGTTGTTGTACTCCACCGGGACGGGATCGTGTTCGCCAACCGCAATCTCATCAACAAACACATTTCCACCGGTCGCTTTTGCAAGCGCCTCTTTGACCGGCTCAACCTTGTCTGAGGGCACCCACCCTTCGGCAACGAACGTCTGCCCGAGGGTCGCGAACCGCAGGGGAACTTCCGCCAGATCGACCTCTGCTTTTAAGATCTCTTCGCAGGCAACAAGGAACTCCGTGTGCCTGCCTTTGATCTCTGAAAGTTCCCGGTTGATATCCTGGATCTCCCTTTGTGCCGATGCGATCTGGTCGCGGCATGCATCTATGGTCGCCTGCGGCATACCCGTTCCTGCGGGCAGCGGGACTGCCTGGAAATTTGCCTCCTGCAATACCCGGTCGACATCGCTGCGGTGTTCATTGGGCGTCACGACAACGATGAAATTGCTGCTCTTGCTTTTCGTTACATGAACCTCAGCCGGCTCCGGGACTGCAACGTCCTTTGACACATACCCGGTAATAACGGTGAACCGTTCATACCCCCGGTACAGTTCCGTCTCCACAGGGATTGCGGCAAACGGTGCAAGGTCGGTGATCTTCTGTTCGCACTCCTTGACCACAGCCTCGAGTTTTAATCGCCGCCCGGTCAGATCCTCCACTTCGCGTCCTATCGCGGGGAGCTCCCGTTCGATGACCGATTTGAGATCGGCATGACGGCGCTTTACCGTTGTTTCCATATCGGCCGGCTGTATCTGAAAGACATTCTCGATAGAGCGCACCTTCACAAGATCAGTGGATGCCTCACTTGCCCCGGTGAGCGGTGTCCCGATGGAAAAACCGTCATAGCCTTCCCGTCCCTCAACAACAAAATCCTCGATATGAAACAGGTGGAACCGGTACAGTTCCTTTACAACAGGGGCAAGCTGGTCCTTTGAGGCCACGATGAGCAGGCGGCTCATCTGCCTAGGAGTGAGCATGCAGTTGCTCCTTGAACCGCATTACCAGCAGCTTCACTGCCTTGGAGAGGTGCTGTGCTCCTTTTTCCTTAAGTGCGGCTGCCCGCCGGTCTCCCTGCCTGATGACCTCAGCATGCTTTTCTGCTGCCTGGCGCCGTGCTTCTTCCAGTTTCAGCTTTTTGTATTCTTCCGCGTTGCCCTGTGCCTTCGTGACAAGATTGTCAGCTTCCAGCTCAGCCTGCGAGCGTTTGAGCTTCCGCTCGTCCTGAGCTGCACGGATCATTGTCTGGTACTCTTCTTCTGTCTTTTTGATGTCCCGTAAGACCTCATTTCTCATCCAACCCTCCTTTCACGGTATTACATTATTTGGGAAAAAAAACCATATATGTATTGTTATTTTCTTTTAGGGAACATACGGATAAAAGAAGAGAATTAAATAAAATTGGTTCCATTGGCATGAAAATCCCCGCAAAGATTATCCTGTAAATGCCCGGTAACCCTTGGTCTCAGTAGAGTTTTATATAAAATCAAGAGTGGTGGCAGACCGGAAACGGGTGACCACGGCACCCGGGGGAACCGGGGAGATTATTACTCCTTCTTTCCCCCCCTCAAGCGTCATTCCTGACAGTGCCTCTGATGCGCAGATCAGGTGCTGTTCGGGATGAGTCCCCCTCCGGATGCTGCAGTCCGTCGTAATGACCGGGCCGGCGGACACCACATACCGGAGCCGTCGGGAACCAAGATGGTTGCGGGGCAGGACGATGAGCGGAGTGTGGTGACTCCGCACAAGTTCAATGAGCATTACACCGGCTTGTGGGTTCCCTCCTTCCGGGGCGGAGACTACGATGAGGTCGGTTGGATCGACTCCCTGGCAGTACTCCCCGGACTCTGTCTCGATACACAGGGCAAACCGTGTATTCGCCCGTGCAACAACCAAAAAAGAGGGATCGGTTCTGACCAGCAGGAATTCGTTATCGGAGAGGACGATCATTCCTCTGCAACATCTTCCGACTGGCAGCTGGGGCACATGGGTTTCCTGCCAATGCCCTTGAATCGCTCTCCGCACTCTTTGCACCGGTAATCCTTCCCTATTACACGGTCCGGGGGAAGATCGATATCCACGGGCCCTCCTACTGTGCACACGTTAGAACACCTCACCACAACATCTTCACAAACCTATTTAAGAGTATCTGAATTTGGGGAGAATCTCCCCTCTGCGCCCAATCCCCGCTTCAGATGATGAAATTAAACGTAATGATTGATATGAGGAGAAGCACGCACGAGTGTTTTACACCGGCAGCAACAGATCCCTCACCCATCTGTCCGGCGATCATCCCTGAGAAAATTGCCTGCATCAGGCAGGTGTGGTAGAGCAGCCGGCCAAATGTCTGGATCGGGATCTTACCGATCCCGGAGAAAGATCCGGCACTTGCAAGTTTTCCCAGCGAAACATTGGCAAGGACCGGCAGGAACTGAGTCGTGAGCACGGCGACAACCGCCATAAAGACAAAGAACGAGAGGTAAATAATTGCCGTGTAGATAAACATCTCCGTGGATCGTTCCCTTCTCAGGACCTCCGTCATCTTCGAATCGGATGATGCAATTGAGAGTACTTCCCCGATCGATCCGCTCATCTCGGATGCCTTGGTGATCAGCGTAACCGTACGGGCAATAGAGGGTGTCCTGACCCGTTCTTCAAACCGCATCAGCGCCTCGGTGAAGTTTGCCCCCCAGTCCATGTCCCGTTTGATGCGCCGTATCTCATAAGAGAGCAGGCCAAGATTGGTGTTCACCATGATCGCGATTGCCTGTGCTATGGTGAGCCCCACCTGGTTGATCCCTGCCATCCGCTCGAGGAAATCGGGGATGAGTGATTCGATGCCGATTACCTTTCGTGCCCACATCTCATAAAAAACAGCATAGGGAATAATGATGATCAGGAGCGCCAGCACGATATGGTCATCGACCACATCGATAAATGTCTCGATATTGGAATAACGGGGAATGGATACCAGCATCACAGCAACGTAAATGAGGGCAACCGGGACGGTGATATAGAATGTGTGGTTGATATTCCGGACAAAGCTGTCAAACGGATGTTTGAGGAGATGGGTCAGATTCCTGATCTTGTCATAGTGGATAAGCTGGGCAAAGAGCGACTCTTCCCCTGCACGTTGGATAATCCGGACATCATCGTACTCCTCAAGAACCTTGGTCTTCACGTACCGCTCGGTCTTCTCGGTTTTGACTGAGATAAGGTCAAGAAGCAGGATGAAGATAAGCGACCCGATGGGAATGAGAGCATACGTGACCATGGAGAGCTGGAGAACGGCTCCACCCCCGATCATACCCATGACTACCATGATGATGATCAAAAAGAGCGGCCCGGCAACAAATATGGTAACGTATGACTCCGCAACGATGGAGAGGACATTCAGGAACTGTTTCTGCTCGAACCGTGCTTCATCCTGATAGAGCCGCACCCGCATCGACATGAACTCTGACATATTCCCGCCGCTCTCGATCACCGAGAGGAGGTCTTCCAGAAAATTCTTGAGTTTTTCCGAGGGGGTGGTCTCCGAGAGGTGCCGGATAGCAGAGACCATATCAAAGCCAAAGAAATCGGCGTCCCGCACGATCTGCCGGAACTCCAGGGCAACTTCACCATAAATGTTGGAGTTTTCCGAGAGCGAGCGGAAGATTATCATCGGCTGGGCGCCGCCGCGGGGCATTGAATACATGTACGCGACCGCGTTGTGGAGGGTGAGGTTGATGCGGACAGCCCGGTTCCTTTTCTCAATGCGGGGGAACCTGAGCAGGCCTGCATAAGCAACATAGGTGCCGATTGCAAAGCAGATTACGACGGTGAGCACTTGGATGTACTGGCCAAAAGCAGCAGTGTAAAAAAAATCCGGCACCTGAAGGTTGAATACATTATAGAGACCCACATTGCCGCTTTTGAACGCAAGGACGATCATACCTCCAAAGAAAAACCCGAAAAGGGCAAGGACGAGCCCGCACAAAATCGAGATATTCACGGATCGCCAGATATACTGCTCTACCGTCATCCCCATGCGGGCAGAGACCATATCACCATGCAGGCTATGGTAGGTGACTGAGTCCTTGTGGATCCGGTTCCTGAGGTAATAGCGAAGGTTCATTGGGATACCTTGCGGAGGTCAGAAAGGTTGTCGAGAACTTTTTGCCGGTCGATATGGAAGAGGTGGAAGAGCGATGCGACGGTGATATAATCATAGATCCCCTGCTTCTGCATCGCGTCAAGGACCTGCTTCCGGATCCTGATCTCGGACTCTATCTGGTCCCGCGACCAACCCCGCCGTTCGGTAATTTCGGCATAGACCTGGGACCTCCCGGTATAATCGAACCGGTCGTGGACCGGATCATAGACAAAGACATTGTTTACCCGGAGGTTGCCGGTGGACGGGTCGAGCCCCGCGATCTCCACGATCTCCTGCATCCGCCGGACCCGCTCGGTGCCCCGGTAGATGAGTGCTTGGACACTGATGATGTTGAGTGCCTGCACCATGTTCCGGGGCACGTTCAGCGGTTCGGACTCCAGCCGGTGGATGGCCGCGTCAACGCTCCCTGCGTGCATCGTCGAGAAGGTTGTGTGCCCGGTGTTCATTGCCTGGAACAGTGTCTGGGCTTCCACACCTCTCACTTCACCCACAAGGATAAACTCAGGCCGCTGGCGCATCGCTGCCCGCAGGAGGTCAAACATGTCGATTGCAGATCCTCCCTCAGTCATTGCCGGGCGGGTAACGCTTGCGATCCAGTTCTCGTGATACAGGGTGATCTCCCGGGTATCTTCAATGCTCACCACTTTTGCCACCGGAGGGATGAACATGGAAACTGCATTGAGGGAGGTCGTCTTTCCTGATGCCGTGCCCCCGATAAAAAGCAGGCTTTTGTTATTCTCGATGGCAAGCCAGAAATAAACCAGCTCGTCGACGTTGAATGTCCCGTAGTCCAGTAATTCTATCGGTGAATAGGGTTCCTCCCGGAATTTCCGGATAGTAAAGGAGGTCCCACGTGTGGTAACCTCAGTGCCCAGCGACAGGTTGAGACGTGAGCCTTCCGGCAGGGTTGCGTCAAGCATCGGTGAGCCGGTCGAGATGTGTTTGCCGGATCTCTGGGCAAGGGTGATGGCAAGCGAGTTGAGCACCGCGGACTCGAATGCAATGTTTGTCTTGATATTCCGGTATTTGCGATGGTAGAGGAACAAGGGGATGTCATTGCCATCGCAGGAAATGTCTTCCAGCTGGGGATCCTTCATGAGTGCATCGATGCGTGACCAGCCAATGAAGTTACGGAGAAGATAATACTGGAGCTTGAAAAGAGTGGTTGGGTCAAGGGTAAGGCCGTATTCATTCAACAGCACGTACATCTTGTCAAAAAGGATAATTTTACGGTCTTTATGGAGCTCGTCAGTCGAGAGGATCAGGACATCCCGGAGGTCCTCGTGGATTCGTTCCAGGAGTTCGTGTTCGAAATCAGAAAGCGTGGGTTCGAACAGCAGGTACTCATTCTGGTTGGTCTTCCGGTTCAACGTGATGAAGATGAGCGATCTTCCCTTCTCCACCCAGTACTGCTCGAGGAGCTCGTGCCACTCGGGAATGTGTGCATCGACAAGCGAGCCGTGCTTTTCAACGTCATATTCTTCGTACGCTTGTTTTTCCTTGCGCTGCAGGAGAGGCGCGAGGACATCGGGAACTTTAAGTCTGATTTTTTTTTCGGGGGGGGTAACCTCTTCTGGTTTCAATGCCGGGTGAGGGTTGGTTTCGGCCGGTTTTGGTTCTTCCGGTTCTGGTTTTTTTGACTCCGATTTTGACTGAGACAGTTTATTGATGAGATCCTTCACCTGCATATATTCTACCCCTGCCGCCGGATTTCTCCGTGATACTATCGAATTACTGTAGGAGAATGATTCTATATAAGTATGTGGTGGACAACAAACCTCCCGGGGCCCGTGTTTTATCGTGGCTGCATTTCTCTTGTGTATATCATCCCGGCAGATATCTTTATCATAAATCGTTAAGAGAGTCAATTGTCAGAGTACAAGGGAGTGGAACGGGTTTTTATGGTACAACAGGCCGTACAGCGGATGCCCACCGGTATATCGTCACTGGACCCGATCATCGATGGGGGGGTTCCCGTGGGTTCGGTCATACTCCTCCTCGGGGATATAGGCGGGGGCAATTATGAGTTTGTTTACAGTTCAATCGTCAATACGCTCAACGCCGGGGGTTCCGCACCTGATCCCGGGGCATCCCGGCCACCCCAGATCCATTACACCACATTTACCCGTACCAGCGAGGATGTGCGGCATGAGATTGCGAAATCATTCCCGATGGAGGACGCTACGAAACTCAAAGAGAAGATCCGGTTTGACGACCTTTCCGAGCTCTATTTTGAGAACAGTGTGGTACCTGATGACTGGTACAGTCACGGGGATATCATTACCCGGCTCCAGAAACGTGCCGACCATGCGGGTATCCTCGCCCAGCTCTCCACATCCTTAAACGCTGCCGAACCCAACAGCCTGATCATCATCGACTCCATCACCGACATCGCCACCCAGTGCACCAGTTCCCACCTCTGGCAAAACCTCACCGGGCTCCTGCGGGGGCTCCAGCGGATATCCAAGCAGCGCAACCTGACCGTCTACCTCCTGCTCACCCGGGGGATCCTGAAAGAGGCGGAGGAGCGGGAGATTGCCGACATCGTTGATGCGGTGCTGCTCTTCCGGTGGGAGGAATCGAGCGGGGCACGGCGGCAGCGCATCATGTATTTCGAGAAATTCCGTGGAGTCATGACGCATCTTGAGGAGCGTGACCTTGTGAAGTTTGCCGTCCGCATATCGACGTCCGGCGGCTTTGAGGTGAGCAATATCCGGGTGGTCATATGAGTGATGAGCGGATGAAAGTAGGGATCATCGGGCTGGATGATATGCTCGGCGGCGGACTCATCCCGGGAAGCATCTGTGCCATCATCGGGACATACGGTACCGGCAAGACGACGTTTGCGCTCCAGTTTATCTGGGAGGGCTTAAAAAAAGGCGAGCATATCATCTATATCAGTCTCGAGGAGCGGGAGGAGCGGATCTTTGATTACATGCTCCAGAAGGGTTGGGATGTCAAGCCCTTCAAGAACAAATCCCTCTTTGTCATCAAGCTCGACCCCACCGATTTCAACCTCGCGAACAACCGGATCAAGAACGAACTCCCCCGTTTGATCAAGCAGGTAAACGCACATCGTGTCGTCATCGACCCCATCTCGCTGTTCGAGGACCTCTTTGACTCGGACTCGATCCGGCGCCAGGAGATGTTCCGGTTTGTTGAGAGCATGCGGGATCAGAAGTGTACCATCATGATGACCTCTGAGACTGACAAGGACAACCCGTTCTCCAGCCGTCACGCCCTGATAGAGTACCTCGCCGACACCGTAATCCTGCTCCGGTACGTGAGACCTTCAGACCTCACCGATGTCCATCTCGCCCTTGAAGTCGTAAAGATGCGCATGTCGGCACACTCCCGCGAGATCAAGCCGTATGAGATCCAGCAGGATCAGGTGCTCGTGTATTCAGAGGCAAATGTGTTCTAACGTGCCTTCCGAAATTTTAAAGAAGTTTTTTTGGCTCTGGAGAAATCCCTGATCTCCCCTCATTACCAGAGATTCATGATGTACCGGTTTTCAACGGATATCGCAAGGGGGGCTGCCGCAGTGGCGGGGGCGAAGCCCCCAAGAACGTTATGAAAAACGATGATTTCTACAGAGCCATTTTTTTAGTATCAGACATTGATCCCCAGGATCGACAGTAAAACCAGGATCACGACACCCGGCAGGCCACCCACCGCACAGATCAGGAGCGTTGCAAGGCTGTAGCCAAGATCGGGTTTCCCGATCCAGTTCATGACATGGAAGAAGTTTAAGATAAACAGGAGGATAATCCCAAGAATTGCATTTATAAGCAGGAGAGAGAACTTCTTGACCAGATAGTACGCGATGGCAACCACGGCGACGATAACCATTATGGTGATGAGAATGGCACTCATGCTTACGTACCAATAATCCTCTGGGAAATTAACCTTATCGACGGCAATACGAGCGATCCGATCTGGCGTACCTCTTCTGATATCCCGCCCGTCTCTTTATGCATGGCAAAGACGTTGCCGGCAAGCATTGCGCTGCGGATAGGAGCCTGGAACTCGCCATCCTCCATCCAGAACGAGTTGGAGATCTCCACGGAAAAGTCCCCGCTCATCGGGTTTGCCGTGTGGGCACCCACAACACTGTGGACATAGATCACCCGGTCATCCGCAACCTCCGTCCGGGGCCCGTCAACGATGAAATTGTGATGCCCGATGCCCGTCCCGCCATGAGCCCCGCTCCGTAGTGCGCTTGCGGTGCTCTCCTTCCCGTACCGGTACGCGGTGCGGAGGTCGTAGGCAAACGAGGAGAGGGTGCCGCCCCTCACAAACTCAACCCGGCGGGCAGGCATTCCCTCGGCATCCCAGAAGGTGCTTCCCAGCCCTTTTTGCCGGTAGGTGTCGTCGTACATGGAGCTCTGCGAGTCCATGATGGATTCCCCGAGCTGGCTGGCAAGGTGTGAGCGCCCGGCATGCACGTTCCTTCCTGAGAGCGCGGGGATAAATGCTGCCCCGAGCAGTTCCGCATAGGCAATCGGGGAGAGCAGGATATCATATTTTCCGGTCTGAATATCGGTTCCCCCCGCAGACTGTGAAGCAAAGAACGCTGCACGTTCCCCTACGGAATACGGGTCGATATCGTTATAACAGGACTGGGCGAACTCAGAACCTGTTGAATGTTCCTTGATCGCTTCCAGCGAGACTGAAACCCCCGTATGCCGGCTTGTATATCGCACACCGTTGCTGTTTGCGACAGTATCAGTTGTTGATGATACCGTTGCAGTACCGGATGTCACTTCTGCGGGATGCTCTGCAGCACCTTCGAGCATTTTCCCGAGCAGGCCGGACGCCGTCTTGGGGTCGACAGGGATTGTGGGATCATAGCATAACGTCTCGGTCGAAAACTCAGACTGCCGGGGAAGACCGCCCCATTGCTGGGGTGTTGCAAGTCTTCCGCTTGCTATCGCCGCATCGAGGCACTCCCGCCACCGTTTCGGATCGTGTGTCGTTGAAGACCCGATCCTGCCCTTGTCAATCGTCCGTATTCCGAGCCCGCATTCATCGGACCGGATCGCAAGATTCACGTTGCGGCGCTTCAGGTCAGCCGAGATTGCAGTCCCTTCGCCATAGAAGACCTCAACCTCTTCAACACGTCGTGACCCTTCTTTGAGGATCCGGTCAATCCACGCCACTGCCACCCACCACCGCGTTATCGAGCAGGACATGCGGTGCCCCGTCACTCACCGGTACGCTCTGCCCCCCTTTGCCGCAGTATCCCGGGTGCATTGCCCTGTCGTTCCCGCACAAAAGGATACCATGCAGCGTCGAGAGGATATCACCGGAGAGCGACACGTCCCGCACCATCGTTGTGCACTCGCCCCGCTCGATCAGGTAGCCATACTCTGCATTGAACTGGAAGACCCCCCGGCCCGGGTCCACCTGCCCCCCCCGGGAGCCCTTGAGCAGGATGCCGTTTTTGCATGCTTCCATGATCTCCTCCCGTGTCGAATCCCCGTTCTCGATATACGTGTTGCTCATCCGGACAAGCGGGGGTTCTGCCCCCATCGCCCGTGCATGCCCTGCAATGCCGTTTCCCACGGCAGCAAGCGTCTCCCGGCTGTGGAGGAACGCGTTGACTACCCCCTTCCTGATAATTTCAGTGCGCTGGACGGCAACACCTTCAGCGTCGAACGGCTCGAACCCGAACTCGGGAAGTGCCGGGTCATCCACAATGGTCAACCGGTTATTTCCAATGGACGCCCCTGTCATTTTCGCAAGGACCGAATTGCCCTCCTGCACGAGGTCCCCTTCGCTTGCATGTCCCACGGCTTCATGGGCAAACACCCCGGCAAGCTCCGGATCCAGTACAACCCGCATCCTCCCCCCTTTTGCATGCCCGGCATCAAGTAAAGAGACTGCAACCTTTGCAGCATTCCTTCCATACTCCTGCCGGTGCCGGAGGTCAAACCCATGGATGGAGTGCTCCCTCTCGTAGCCCATCTGCATGGTGCCGTTGCGGGACGCCACGGCAAGCACATTGAATCCCGATCTGCAGATCTCATACGAGAATTCGTGCCCGGAACTGTCCGAGAACGTCACATGCTCTGACCGTTCGATATAATTTGCCCGGCGGTTGACCACTTCCGGAAGTGCAGCTGCCCGTTCGATCTCCGCAAGGAGCGAGGTCTTTTCCTCAATACTAATCCCGCGGGGGTCTTCACTCATCACCGGAACTTTACATGCCCGTTGGGATGCTTCGTGGAGGTTCACATCCTGTCCCGTTATCGCAGCGAGCTTTGCAGCGGAGTCGAGCAATGCGTTGAATTTTTCCCAGGAGGCTGGCTTAAAATTGTCGATCTGGAGAATGCCCCACCCGTGAGGGCCAAGTACCCGGAGAATTGCCCTGTTGAAAAATGAAGTCCCGGCAGACTCCACACTACCATTATCGATATCAACAAGAGTTGACTCGCCCCTCACATGCCGCAGGTCATAATACCTGATCCCGGGAGGTTCACTCATGCGACGGTCTGGTTGATGGCGGGTGCGTCAACCAGCGCTTCGGTAGAGCGCAGCGCCATCTTCTTGAGCTTGGAGAGGAACCCTTCGGTATTCTGCGGGACAAGCGCGAATTTTAAGACATCGTCTATGGTATCTACGGGAATTACGGTGACCAGCGGGCGGTAACGATCCTCGATCAGCACATCACCAATATTCATACGAGGGATAAGGACAGTTTTTATTCCTGCTTTTGCGGCTGCTTCAATCTTGAAGGTCACCCCTCCAACAGGTAATACATCGCCGCGTACTGAAAGGGACCCGGTCATTGCGACATCCTGCCGGACCGGAATCCCGTCGATTGCGCTGATAACGGCAGTGGCGATGCTGACCGAGGCAGAATCCCCTTCCGCCATATAAGTACCAATAAACTGGATGTGGACATCCATGTTCTTGATGTCCTTTCCTGTGAACTTTTTGATTAAGGCGCTTACATTCTTGATCGACTGCTGGACGATCGATCCCTCATCTGTCAGCGAAGGTTCCTTCCGCTTCTCCATAATGCCGGTGGCGATGATATGCCCGCTCTCTCCCTGTGCCGGGGTGACTTCTGCCATGATGGGAAGTACTGACCCGGAATCGCTGCCCATGACCGCGAGCCCGTTCACCCTGCCGACTCTTGTGCCTTCCACAACGGTGAGCTCATATTCCCGGCTCCTGCGGATATAATCGTCCGAGACCTGATCCTCAATGGATCGGGCAGTTTTTTTCGCTGAAATCACATGTTCTGCGGTAGCAAAAGCAGCATTTTCCTGCCGTGCGATATCGCCGGCAACACGGATCAGACCCCCGATATCCCGGAGCTTTAATGTGAGGTGCCCCTTGCGATTCGAACGCCTTCGTGCTTCGCGGATGATCTCATCGATCGCGCTCTGATCAAAATGGGGGATTTTACCGTCGTTTTTAACTTCCTGTGCAATAAACCGGATATATTTCTGGCGGTTTTCCTCATTGTCCTCCATACTCTCGGACATGTACACTTCATAGCCATATCCGCGTATCCGGGAACGCAGCGCGGGGTGCATACCCTGGACGGCATCGAGATTTCCCGCTGAGATCATGATGAACCTGCAGGGGACGGGTTCTGTCCTCACCATCGCACCGCTCGAACGTTCGCTCTGCCCGGTGATGGGAAATTCTCCTTCCTGGAGGGCGGTCAGTAAACTTTGCTGGGAATGCTGATCCAACAGGTTTATCTCATCGATAAAAAGGACCCCCCCGTGTGCGCGGTGGATCGCGCCTCCTTCGACCCGATCGTGCGCGGGGGTCTCAAGCCCCCCGCTCTGGAACGGGTCGTGACGGACATCGCCGAGGAGGGCTCCGGCATGGGATCCCGTGCCATCAATAAACGGTGCTGTGCTGGTGTTATCATTAAAGACCAGTAATTTGGGCACCATCGCTTCCTCGCGGGGTGTGCTGTACCGCAGCGCCATAAAAATAAATGCTGCAGCAATGATCCCCATCAGCCACTGGAAGGTAATGAACGAGTACCCGATGATTCCGATAATGAGCAGCATGAGCAGGGTGTTGCGGAACTGGATCTTGCGCTTTGCTTCTGCCTTATGGGCAGAGACAATCTGCTTGCCTCTTCCTACCGCCACCGTCCGGATTACGGGGTTGTTGGGGTCGTCAGAGTTAGGGTATACAAGGATATCCTGCAGCTCTTCCTTGGGCAACAACTCTGCCATCGCTTTTGCGAGCATGGATTTCCCGGTACCGGGGCTGCCGATCATCATGACATGCCTGCGCTGGATCGCCGCCTTCCTGATCACTTCGACTGCATGCTCCTGGCCGATCACCTGGTCGATCAGCTTGGCTGGGACCTCGATTAAGGAGGATGCCCCAACGGGCGTTTCAGGCACAGTTTTTTGTTCTGCAACATCGGGAGATTCTGGAGATTCCATGGCGGGATTATCCTCTGTCTGGATTGAGCAACCTATAATGTGTATGATATCATTTAAGTAGTTTCAGCTAAAAGCCAGAGCGTAACATTTAGTTATCGGCGGGACGAATCGTTCATTCATACGAGAAAGGCCCTGACATGCCCTGTTACGGGTGGTGCCGGTTTCCACAGATCAAAAAAAGGGGTATTATGAAAATTATTTCCACAGAACCATCGCAGGTCCTGGCTAGCCGGGTTGCCGATGCATTGAAAACAACTATTATTGATGTAAAGTTCTCCCGTTTTCCTGACGGGGAACTTTACCTGTGCGCCAATGAGCTGGATGAGGATATGGTTATTGTGGGAAGTGTGGTGGATTCCGATTCGCTGATCCAGCTGGTGCTTCTTATCGATGCCTGTGAGGGGTTAACAAACCAGCTCGTAATTCCCTATATGGGCTACGCACGACAGGACAAGCGGTTCAAAGCCGGAGAGCCCGTAAGTGCACGTGCGATCTCGCGGGTGCTCAGCCGGGGGGTTGACCGGTGTATTACGGTCAATATCCATGACAAAAAAGTCCTTTCCTATTTTGACATCCCCGCATCGGACGTCTCGCTTGCCCGGGATATTGGTACTCACATCAAGAGCATGGGTTTTATTGACCCCCTCATCCTCGCCCCTGATGATGGTGCAGATGCATTTGCAAAAGCGGTCGCTGCATGTGGTTCATGGGACCACGATCACCTTGACAAGACGCGGATATCCGGTGATGAGGTCCGCATGGCTCCAAGGACCCTGTCAGCGGCAGATCGATCGGTCGTGATTGTGGACGACATTATTTCAACCGGCGGGACGATTGCGACTGCCGCCTCAATGCTCAGGGAGCAGGGTGCATGCGATGTCTTTGCTGCCTGCGTCCATGGCGTGCTTACCGGAGGGGCGTTTGCCCGGCTGAAGGCTTCGGGAATCCATGAGGTTGTGTGCAGCGATACAATAGAACGCGGGTGCAGCGGGTTCAGTGCCGCTGACCGTATTGCGGAGGCATTATTACGATAACTGTTGTGCCCGGGGCCGGAATCCCTTTATGAGCGCTGTCCTTGATACCTCCCTTTTTTTCATCGAATACCCGGTTTCCGGTGATCTGTTTACCACGCCATCCGTTGTAGAGGAACTTGTCGACCTGCGTTCCAAGTGCCGGTTCGAATCGTTGCTCGCTTCAGGGTTGAGGGTTGCCGGACCTTCAGCAGGGGGTGTTGAAAGGGTTATAAGAGCAGCAGAAAAGACGGGCGACACCGACGAACTATCCGTTACCGACAGGGACATCCTTGCACTTGCCCTTGATTGCTATCCAGAATGTTGCGCACGAACTGGGGGTTGCGACAACTCCTGTCCAGCAGCGCAGCGCAAAAAAACGTTTATGGAAATTCAGGTGCACCGGGTGCAGACGGTTCTATCGCGCCTCCGGCGAATGCCCTGTTTGCGGTTCACCGATCAAAAGAACCATTAAATAGGAACCCAAAAAATCTCTTCTCATGTCTTCCCTTGATGACCTGATAGGAAGAGCAAAGCTCCTGCTCTCGGAAGGTCACAGCCCTGGCCAGATAGCTGATGAACTCTCGCTCTCGATGGAGACCGTCACCTGGCTGCTCACCCAGGTAAAAGGTGCCGCAGCCCCAAAGGACGTCCATATCGATTGGACTGCGGTGAGCAGTTCAGCCCCGCTCCTTGAAGAGACTGCGTTCATGCTGCTCAGGCGTTATTACGATGCCCAGGATATTCCGGCTGATGCACACACCCACAATGCCGGGGTCATCGTGGGGATCGCACTCTCCGGCATCCCGCTTGCCACAATAATCGCCGTCCAGGAGGATGCAAAGCTTGCCATTTATCACCCGGCAAAGCAGAACGCAAGCGAGCACCCGGTCGGTTCGATCTCCGGAAACTTCGCGCCTGTTTCCGGTGAGCGCTGCATCATCGTTGATGACACGATCACATCGGGTACAACGATGAAGGAGGTAGTCAAATACCTTAAAAAGCATGGCGCATCTCCGGTCGCCATCTGGGTGATCTTTGACAAGCGCGGTATCAAGGATATCGAGGGAGTTCCGGTCTATTCACTCTTCAAAATATCCCGCATTGACTGACCTTTCCTTTTTTAACCTCGCCAAGACATCATAATTTATATAGAAGTTCAATTCCATCTTTTACAGCATCGGAGGATCTAGTATGTTAGCTGGACAACCAATTATAATTTTAAGGGAAAATGTAGAGCGTAATTATGGGAAAGAAGCCCAGCGCTCGAATATTACTGCCGCAAAGGCAATCGCCGGAGCCGTACGGACTACACTTGGTCCCCGCGGCATGGACAAGATGCTCGTCGGGTCAACAGGTGATATCGTGATCACCAACGATGGCGCCACGATCCTGCAGGAGATCTCAGTGCAGCACCCGGGCGCAAAGATGGTGATCGAAGTCGCAAAGACACAGGACGATGAAGTGGGCGACGGAACGACCACTGCCGTCATACTTGTTGGCGCACTCATGGAACAGGCAGAGAGCCTCCTTGATCAGGGGATTCACCCAACCGTTATTGCACAGGGATACCGTCTTGGCATGGAGAAGGCGATCGAGATCGTTGACGGGCTCTCCCTGAAGGTGGACCCGTCCGACAAGAAGACACTCGCAAAAATCTGCGACACCGCAATCACCGGGAAGTCCATCGAGGGGGTCAAGGAAAAACTCGATGGAATCATTGTTGATGCCGTCTCCGCTGTCGCCCAGAAGGTCAACGGCAAGATCACCATTGACGAGGACGACGTGATGGTCAAAAAGCAGCGCGGGCAGGCGATGGACGATGCTGAGCTGATCCGCGGCGTTGTGATCGATAAGAAACGCGTGCACGAGGGTATGCCTAAGAAAGTGACCAAGGCAAAAGTCGCGCTTATTGCAACCCCGCTCGAGATCACCAAGACACAGGTGAAGGCAAAGATCAAGATCTCTACCGCAGAGCAGATCGCGGCATTCTCCGAGCAGGAGGGTGAAACGTTAAAGAAACTCGCGGACTATGTGATTGACAGCGGTGCAAATGTACTCCTCTGCCAGAAAGGGCTCTCCGATCCCGTCCAGTTCCGGCTTGCAAAAGCCGGCGTGCTTGCCGTTGAGGACGTACCGGAAAGTGACATGAAGTACGCCGCACAGGCACTGAACGGGACTATCGTCAACAAGCCTGAGGACCTTTTGGCAAAGGATCTGGGAGCCGCCGAGACTGTCGAAGAAGACAGCAATATCGATATCATCCGGTTCAGCGGCTGCAGGAACCCCAAGGCTATCGCCATCCTGCTGCGCGGTTCGAGCGATTATCTCCTCGATGAACTCGAGCGTGCGGTGTACGATGGCAAGCGCGTTGTCATGGATGCGATGGAAGACGGCACCTTTGTCGTAGGCGGTGCTGCAGTGGAGATCGAACTTCTTATGAAGATCAAGGATTACTCTGCCAGTGTTGGCGGACGCGTCCAGCTCGCACTCGAAGCCTATGCTGCTGCATTCGAATCCATCCCCCGTACACTTGCTGAGAACTCCGGTTACAACCCGATCGACAAGCTCGTCGACCTCAAAACCGCCCATGCAAAGGGTAAGAAGAATGCCGGTCTGAACGTGTACACAGGAGAGATAATCGACATGCATGCAGAGGGCGTCTTCGAACCTCTCCGTTCCAAACGCCAGTCAATCCAGAGTGCATCAGAAACTGCTGCCATGCTCGTCCGCGTAGACGATATGATGATCACCCAGCAGAAGAGGCCGGCAGGGATGCCCGGCGGCCCGATGGGATAACCCGTTCCCTTATTTAGCCCCGTGAACAGGTCAACACAATATCAACCCTTTTTTCCCTGATGGGAGCATCCTGCGGGATGCTTTTGTTTTTACCACCGATGATGAGAACCGTGTCGGGATTGATCCCGAACTTTTTCAGTGCGTCCTCATACGTGCTGTCATCATCACCGACATACTCGAGCACGTCCCCATCCGGCACAACCACCAGCATACAGTGAACAGTCACAAGAATAACTATTATAGGAATCAGCGTAAAAATGATCTGAACCGGTGCCGAGGTAGTCTAGCCCGGTAAGGCGATGGTCTCGAAAACCATTGGTGCCCTGCACCTCGGGAGTTCAACTCTCCCCCTCGGCGTTTGAAGAGTTGATCCTTACTCCGTTCAATTCGTACTCAACCCGTTCTTACCTACGATTATTTGTTCTCATTTGGGGGGGCGCATACGTATTTGTGGAGATCTCAAGAGAGTGGCCCTTGCCCGACACGATAATCGGAATACCTTGAAAGGATCGGATGCTAAAAAGATAGTAAACGAGAGATTGTGAGAAATCCCATGCAAATTTCAACAATGGATAAAGGGGCACTTGACCAGCTCAAGGAGAAGACCGCTAGGATCTCCGTCATGTCCAATTCCGGTCTTGTCCTCATGAAATTTGTCGTTGGGTTTGCTATAGGCTCCGTCAGTATTATCTCAGAGGCGATCCACTCCTCCATGGATCTGCTCGCTGCCCTGATCGCCTTCTTCTCGGTGCGCAAATCCGCTGAACCCCCTGATGCAGCACATTCTTTTGGTCATGGAAAGTTTGAGGATGTCTCAGGGCTCATCGAAGCACTGCTTATTTTTTTAGCCGCGATCCTGATCATCAGGGAGGCTATAACAAAACTCATGGGTGAGCCTTCGGAGAACTTCCCGCCGGAACTGCTCATTGCCGGTATTGCGGTGATGGGCATCTCTGCACTCGTAAACTGGTTTGTTTCCCAGAGGCTCATGAAAGTTGCAAAACAGTCCGAATCCATTGCACTCGAAAGTGATGCATGGCACCTGCGCACCGATGTCTATACCTCGCTGGGCGTTTTCTTCGGGCTTATTCTGATCCGCCTCACCGGGATTACCCTCCTTGACCCGCTCTTTGCCATCGGTGTAGCCATCGTCATCATGAAAGCGGCATATGATCTCACCAAACGGTCATTTGCCGACATCATCGACCACAGCCTTCCCGAGCGGGACGAGCATCGGATCAAGGAGATCATCTGCGAACATGCACATGATTATGCAGGATTCCATGACCTCAAGACACGACGGTCAGGGCCAGAAGTTTTTATCGATTTCCACCTTGTTATGCCCGGAAAAATATCTGTTGAAGAATCCCACGACTTTGCGGATCATCTTGAATCTGATATCAGGGTCGAATTTCCCCGGTCAAACATCACAATTCATATCGAACCCTGTAACGAGGGGGGCACCCGGTGCGGCTCGTTCTGCACGTTTTATGATAAACAAAAATCGCAGGAGCGATAGCAAGGTTAACCTTCAGGATTTTTTTACAATTTCAATCCATAATATCTGTTCAATTGAAAAATAAAGGGGATTGAAAATTTATTGTGCTTAAAAATAAATAGTGGATTGTTCAAGTATTTTCTGCTATAGATATCATTTCGATGATCCATAAAAAAATCATACCAGGTTCTAAAAACCAATTTCCAGAAAATTCATTACGGTGACAAAAATGAGGACCAGACGGAACAAGCCAGCAGTATCAGGAGAGGCGCGATCGTTTCGGGCAGTCCGTCGTCTGAACCTCAACCGCACCTATGTCCCGATCAAAATCGGGGTGGTTTTAGGCTATATCCTCCTTGCGATGCTCTCGGCATCCACTTCAATGTTTGGCATCCTTGTTGGTGCGATGCTCAGGATTGTAGGGTTCTGAAATTTTAGCAAGACTCTCCTCTTTGAGCAGCTTTTTGACCTGCATGAACACAATTTTTATTTTTTCCTGTTTTTTTTAAAAATACGTAAGGACCCCGAGCATCCCATGAAACAGTGCGAGACAAATTGAGAGGACTGCAAGCCGGGGATGCCAGACAAAGGGAATGGTATCAATCCCTTTCATATTCAGGATGGCTATCGATGCCGTTATGAGAACAATGAGAAGGGTAACAATCCCCAGGTACATGATCAGCGGTCTGCCAAAGATCATAAAATATGAGATTTCCGCGAGCATCGTCACACCACGATCACGGTTCCGGTCATCTCCGGATGGATTTTACAATAATAGGAATATGTTCCCGGTTTATCAAATTTGTTGCTCCAGGATTGCGTAGAGGAAAGAACGGTGGAATCCACTGATGTATCACGCCCATCCTTGTCAATAAAGATGATCCGGTGTGGGCTTGAGTCATTGTTCTCCCAGCGCACGGTCGACCCAGTCTTCACGGTAATAGTCCGGGGGGTGAATGCAAAATTTTTGATCGTGATGGTGTTTTCCGATA
>JAPKXV010000115.1:0-1590 GCA_026394635.1 Methanoregula sp.
ACCGTGACGATGACAATTGGTGGCAGCAGCTTCCAGAACGGGGCAACGGTCAAACTGGTGCAGCCGGGATACCCCCCTGTCACCGCAACCGGTGTATCTGTCTCCTCTACGAGTATCACTTGCACGTTCAACCTCGGTAGTCTGCAAAAAGGGCATGCAACTGTCCGGGTCACCAACCCTGACGGGCAGTATGGCGACATTGAGAACGTGTTCTATATTGGGGAAGCTACATCAGTTGTCTCCAGTGTGGGTCCTGTAACAGGTACTCTCTCCATTACTTCCTCTCCTTCCGGAGCCAATGTTTGGGTAGATGGATCGTTTAAGGGAACAACACCAATCACCCTATCCGATCAAGCAGCGGGATCTCACACAGTCAGATTTGAAAAGGCAGGGTATTCTATTGATTCTACCACTACAACCGTATATGCAGGACAAACCGCAACGGTGAGTGGTTACTTAAACCCAATAACCCCAGTGCCAACAACCCCAACACCCCTCCCATCGCAAGGATTTGGTTCACCCGATCTATCAGGTCTCATAATTTTATTGATTATCGGAATAGTGGTTGTTGCAGGTGGATATATCGGGTATTCCAAAATAGTAAGATCTAAAGAAGGAAAACCGCCATCACCTCCTGCATCCACAAGTCAAAAAAAGAAAGTAAAAGACCCAAAACCGGAACTCACACTATCCCTTGATCGCACCCAACTATCAGCCGAAAGATGGCATAAATTAGGGATCACCCTCACAAATACCGGATTAGCCGACGTCGAAAACGTTGCCTTTGCATTCTCCAGTGAATTTGAAACAAAAGGCATAAAACCGATTTCTGTAAAGGCAGGGCAGTCTTCACGTACGGATATCAGAATACTCCCGAAGAATGCGGGGAATATCCTTCTGGATGTCACGCTTACGTATAAAGATCTCAAAGGCATGGAATACAAAAAAGTACAAGAAATCCCGGTTGATGTCGTTGAAAAGGGTACGACCACATCCCCGCCATCCGAAACTCCCGCATCACCTGTCAGTCAGTTCACCCCTCGCCCACTTACACCAAAACAACTCCCTCCCGAACTCTCAGACCGGTATTCAGAGTCAGAGTTCATCGGCAAAGGCGGGTTTGCCCGTGTCTTTAAAGCGAAGCGGAAGGATGGCAAGTATGTTGCCGTGAAGGTACCGATCTCACTCGATGCATCCACCGGCAAATCGTTCATTGCCGAGATGCAGAACTGGACGAAACTTTCACACCCGAACATCGTCCGGGTCTTTGATTACAACATCATGCCGATGCCGTATTTTGAGGAAGAACTCTGTGACAGTGCACTTGGAGATCAGAATAAGCCAATTGAAAGTGAGGCGGCTGCATGGATCCTGTTCAATATCTGTGAAGGGCTCAAATTTGCCCACGCCCAGAAGATCATTCACCGTGACTTAAAACCGCAGAACATTCTCTTAAAAAATGGCGTGCCGAAGATCTCCGATTGGGGTCTTTCACGGATCATCTCTGTGGCGACAACAACAACTGCCATGTCGTTCACTCCCTCCTACGCAGCGCCGGAACAGATCGGAAACAAAGTAAAAGACGAACGT
>JAPKXV010000115.1:1620-2194 GCA_026394635.1 Methanoregula sp.
CGGCGTGATTCTTTACGAGCTTGTAACCGGAGAATTCCCGTTCAAAGGTGACAGCATGATCGAGATCGGGATGAATATCGCCACAAAAGATCCAAAACGCCCCGGCGAAATAAAACCGGAAGCACACGTGATCGATGCAGTTGTCATGAAATGTTTAGAGAAAGATCCGGCAAAACGTTACCAATCCGTCCTTGAACTGCAAAAGGATCTTGCGATGTACCTGAGGAAAAATTACACAGAGTTGTTGAAAACGAGTGTGAGCGTTCAGGATTATACGTGTTCTGCATCCTATTGCGGGGATCTCATCATGATCAATCTGTTAACCGGTGATATCCCGACTGCCTACAAGTATCTCCTCGACTTTGTCCATTATTCCAAAGGGGATGTAAAGGCAGAAGCTCAGGAATTATCCGAACAAATTAAAATGAGAATGGAAATGGGTGTGACAGAAATTCCGGACGAACTCATTCAAAAGGCTGAGATCATCGTGCATCAGGTGAGCGTGGGGTTCGGGAAGAAGGGATAACAAGAAGGCAGGGCTGGACTCATTGTTCGAATGAAAAACATTGTTTAA
>JAPKXV010000299.1 GCA_026394635.1 Methanoregula sp.
GATGAGATCGCCCGCCAGCGCTATACCTACAATAACATCTCGCAGGAGTTCAACACCATGATGGATACCATCCCGTCAAACTTTATCGGGCGCCTGATAGGGCTCATCAAACTCGAGTACCTCCAGTTCGAGGAAGCGATCAAGACCCCCCCGAAAATCGAGTTCTAAAGGGTAATTGTTGTGGGCGAAACACGGCAGCTTGCATGGCTTGTAGGGATCTCCCTCTTACTGGGGGTTATCGGGCTTATTATCGTCACTATTACACCCCCGTTGTTTGAAGGAAACCTTGTTGTTGACCGGTACGAAGCGGTGCTCTATGACAACGGCACACTCACCGAACAGTACACCTATGATGTGAAAAGTTCCGGCCAGTACCGGATGCTGTACCGGTCATGGGAAGCACCGCTTACGCTCAACGGTACGACAAAAGCAAACATCCAGTTTGTTGCGATGCAGGAACCTGCGGGAACTATCGGATATGTAAAAGACTCCAGTGGCACGGTGACTATCCCGCATGCAACCCAAACGCCCTCCGCTGCATATACCATAGCATCCCTTGCAGAATGGGACGAGATCGGGATATTCAAACCATCGTATTTCGATGCAGGAACATATACAACCCGGTACACCTATGCACTTCATCCCCCCATAGAATCCGATACATACAATTCCCATCTTAACCTGAAACTTGCGGGAGAGTCACATATCCCATACCGTAATGTCAGGATCACCATCCCCTCCCCGTCCATCGATACTGTCTATGCGTATCCCCCGATGCTGAATGTTGCGGAATCGGGAAATACCTATATTATTAGTGGCAGTGTTTCAGAAAACGAGATCCTTGCCATAGAACTCCTGACAGGAAAAGAAGCATTTTCAGGAATGCAGGCGTTCCGAACACCGGTAAATGACGTGAAAGGAAAGACCGGGTCTGCCGCATTCTGGTATAATATCTCCTATTACGGGGCAATGGCGCTCAACCTTCTCTCAAAGCTCTCGGTCCTCCTGATGCCGCTTGTCTTTGTTCTCATCTACAACCGGTATGGCAGGGAGAAAGAGTACGGGGTGCCGGCATACCTGAGCACAATCCCAAATCTGGACCTTAAGCCTTGGCAGGTGAACCTCCTCTTCAAAGACGATGCAATGGATTTTGATGAGGATGGTTATTATGCGACGCTCCTCGACCTGCACCGGAAAAAGACCATCAATATTACGGAAAAACCCGGGGGTAAAGGAGTTGAAATCCGGGTCCTTTCAGGCACATCCGCGGATCCCTACGAACAGCGGGTCCTCAATTTCGTTGCGGGGGTGTCTGAGAACGGGGTGCTTGATACCACGCAAATTGAGGCATTGGCAAAAGATGCCCGGACAAATACCGCTTCCGAAGAAAAAGCCCTGAAGTACCAGCGGATGCTCAAGGATGTCACCGGACGGGCGGACCCGGCGCTCCCGGCCCAGTATATTGTTGACGGCAGGGAGCATATTGTCCCCGTCCTGCTTCTGGCAATCGTGCTGCTTGCCGTATCCATCATCCTTGTATTCGTGCTGCCTATGCAGTCTGCCCTGATCATTCCGGCAGTAGTGCTCTACGCAATCGTGCTTGTCCAGACGATAATCGCAGTTTTTGCCCCGTCCACCCTCTTTGGTCACTGGAAGGACGACCGCTATAAGGAAAGACTGGAATGGGAGTCATTTGCCCATTTCCTCTCCGACCTTGCGATGATGAAGAAGTATTCACCTGCGGACCTCCCGATGTGGGGTGAATGGCTCGTGTACGGCACGGCACTTGGTGTGGGCGAAAGTGTGGAACGCGCGATGAAGGCGCTCAATGTCAGCATACCCGATACAGGAGTTCCCGTTGGTGTTATGGGGATAAACCATGCATTTGTTCCGCTCATGACCTTTACCCCGCCGAGTCATGGAGGCTCCGGGGGGCATGGCGGGTTCGGGGGCAGCGGCGGCTTTGGTGGTGGTGGGGGTTTTGGCGGCGGCGGCGCGGGCGGGAGGTAATCCCCCCAGCCTCTGCCGTCACGAAGGATGCGAGCTCCCGACGCATCGGAATAATTCTTAAAATCCCTATTTAGTTACCCGGATTTTAAGAAGTCCATTTGTATAAAAAATTGAAGCATTGATACTTATTCAAGGAAGTGGTGGGTTAAGTTCATCACATCCCGGTACGGGATAACGCCGACAAGCCGGTTGTTCTCATCCGTGACCGGAAGTGCCCGGAAATCGTACCGTGCGAAGCTCTGCGAGGCCTCCTTGAGAGTACTTTGCGTTGAAAGGCTGATCACGTTCTCGACCATGATATCCTGTAAGAGCGCCCTGTCATCAGCCTGAAGCAACTCCTTTAAGTCGATGACACCGAGAAGGGCATCCTGGGTGTCCACGACATACACATACATGATCACGTCCTTGTCCCGGGCATGCCGCGGGTAATCGTTCTGGACATACTCGACCGTCGTCTCGGGTGAGAATTTCAGGATCTTCTGCGTTGTGTAGTGGATGACTTTCTCTTCCTGTCGTTCGAGAATAGCGTTCACTTTTTTTGCATTTTCAGGTTGAACCGCTTCAAGGATTTCCCGGGCATCTGCGTGAGGGAGGACTGAGAGGACATCGGCTGCCTGCCCCGGGGTCATGTCGTTGAGCAGCTGGACTACTCTCTCTTTGTTTAACGACGAGATGATGTCCCGCTGGATCGATGGTTCGATCTCTTCGAGCGTATCAGATGCCTGCTCGTTATCAAGCGAGGAGAAGACCATTACGCGCTGGTCGTGGTCGAGTTCTTCAAGAATGTCGGCGAGGTCGACCGGGTGTATGTCCGCAAGGGTTTCCTTGAGAACTTTCAGTTTCACGTCGCCTTTGAAACTGCTGATATGGGAGGGGAGCGGCTGGACGTACATCCACGAGATCATCTGCTCATCCCTCTCGCTCGCGGAAGGGTACAGGATTTTAGCAAGCGGCCGCAGACCCAGCCTGCGGAGCCGTGCGATCCTGCCCGTATCCACATCCGTCACGTAAAATTTTTTGTTCCGGAGAATGAGCCGGATGTCGTACACAATCTCGACCTCATTCTCTTCAAGGTCGATGATCTTTTTGTCCATGACATAATCCCGCAACAGGATTGCGTCGTCAGCGGGCTCTGCTTCATAGGGTTTGATATCTTCTATCTCGACAACGATCCCTCGGCTGGCTACGGTGGTTACTTTTTCCCAGGGGATCAACAGACTCGGGTTTCCGAACGAGCGTGTCACAAACAAGAACTTTACTTCCGGGATCTTTGCGGTCTCTACGATGACAAGGTCTGCGAGTGCACCGATTTTTTTCCCGGTCCGCACCACCGGTGAATTCAGAATGTCAGAGAGGAAGATCTCCCGGTCTGCCGGTTTTGCTCCACCGGTTGCTGGTTCGTTTTGCATTGTTCCACCTCACCTTAATAATGTCCAGAATTTATAGCCAAGCAATATGACGAGAAGGACAAGGTATACCCGTAGGAACAGAAGAGCGATCTTCACGCCCCGGGACATTTTGATCCTCGGTTTCGCATACTTCTGGTTGATCTCGGTGATCTTGTCCGTCCATCCCCGGATCACTCCGCCGATCCGCGTTCCGAATATACTTTCAATGGTTACCACAAAAACACCTCTGACTCCCGTTCCTACACAAGCAACTCCGGAAAGAGCGTTGTAATGCCATACAGGGTCGAAAGCACGATAATCGCGATTACGATGGTTGCACCCGCCATGTTCTGAAGCGTCGTATTCCGGTATTTCCCCATAATTTCCTCGTTGTTCAGGAGCAGGATCAGGAACACGAGTGCAGCAGGGAGCAGGGTGACGGCTATTACCTGCACAAAGAGCGTTATGAGCACGAGAGGTGCGTTGGGGATCAGTACGACTGTACCGGCACTGACGAGCGCAAAGAGGTAACAGGCATAGAACCACGGGGCCTCGCGGATCTTTAAATTGAGCGAATGCGCCCACCCGAAAACTTCACCGAATGCCCATGAACTCGCAAGTGAGATGCAGATCGCACCGAGGAATCCGGCGTCAAAAAGCCCGATTGCGATAAATGTTCCGAGCCACGGGTTCGTACCCATCATGATGGCTGCTGCCTGCGCTGCGCTCTCGACCTCTGAACCATACAGCACGGTACCGGCCACGACAACAAGAAAGATCGCGACGATGACGGTGAATGCAGACCCGATCAGGGTATCCATCTGCCCCCAGGGGATGTCTTTCTCCTTCATACCCTTGTCCACCACGGCGCTCTGCTGGAAGAAGATCATCCACGGGGCAATGGTTGTACCGATATTTGCCATTAAAAAGAAGAACAGCGTTCCGTTAAACCCCCCGGGAAAGTGGGGAATAAGCCCGACACTAATCACTTCACTGACGGAAGGGTGCACAAGAAACGCGGCAGGGATATAGATGAGGTTGAGGGCGGCAAACAGGATGGCGATCTTCTCCCATGTCCAGTACCTTCCCTGTAGCACCATGAGCATCATGACTATCGAAACGATAATGATAGTAATGACCGGCGGGACATGAAAGATGGCGAGCGCCGCCGTCATCCCGATGAATTCGGTAATCAGGGTCAGCCAGTTGACGAGGGCGAGGTCTAAAAACGAGAACCACCCCCAGAAGGAACCGAACGCGTCAAAGATCGCTTCTGCATGACCCCGTTTTGTAACGGCACCAAGCCGCACGGTCATTTCCTGAACCACATAGGCGACCGGCAGGAGCAGGAGCAGAAACCATATGAGCCCGTACCCGTACTTTGCCCCGGTCACGGTATATGTGGTAATGCCGCCGGCGTCGTTATCTGCAAGCATCACGATGAGGCCGGGACCGGCAAGAAGAAGATAAATCTTTAAAGCTTTTACAAACCGGCGATATTTGTAAAAAAAAGTTGAACCAAAATCCATCAGTCACATCCAGATTTTGCCATAACATTTACCGGATCCAGCCCCAGTACAGGTTTATCAGTCAGAAACCCCGACTAATTGATAGTAAATTGTACCTCCAAGTAAATCTCTGTCCACGTATAATAAGAATTTCGTGACGACTTTCCGATCACGAATCTAAAAAAGTAAAAAAATACTATTATCGGGAGATCCAGCCAAAACCATATGACCTAGAGAAGGGAACCTGATACTATGCAATACGCGGAGGGGCAGATCGGCAGGGTCTTTGTTGTGCGCATCGATGACGGCGAGGATTTTCTCGTCTCGATGCGCCGGTTCATAACCGACAAGGACATTCAGTCCGGGTCTGTCATTTTCCTTGGCGCGTTAATGAACGGGAGGATGGTAACCGGTCCTGAGGAGCCGGTCATCCCTCCGGTCCCCCACTTTGTCATGTTCGAGGGGGGTTGGGAGGTGTTCGGGGTGGGCACGATCTATCCGGGCGAAGACGGGCCGCGCCTCCATTACCATGCCTCTGTAGGGCGCGCCGGCCATGCCCTTACCGGCTGCCTGCGGGAGAAAGCGACGACCTATCTTATCGTTGAGGCAGTCATCCTGGAATTTACCGGCCTGCAGGGAAGACGCGAGTTCGACGAACACACCCAGATGAACCTTCCAGTTTTTGGCAATAAAGAGAAGGAAGATGAAGGCAAGAAACCCTCCAAATCCCCACAGACTCCGCCTGATTCCACAAAGGCACCAAAACCCGAACCCAAGGATGAGATGCCCACCGGGCTGGCAGATATCATACGGGACCTGACCCAGCGCTGATCCCCGCATCACCGTTTTTAACACCCCGGAATTATTTATACTACAGGTTCACATGCTGATCATCTCACCATGATCCCGCAACCCCCTTTTCTTCCCCTGTCGGTACAGGAAGCTGGCAGACTCGGCAGCTCTCAATTCGATATCATCCTTGTGACCGGTGACGCGTATATCGATCATCCATCGTTTGGGACTGCATTGATCGGACGGGTGCTCTGGGATGCAGGGTATACCGTCGGCATCATCGCACAACCCGATAAAAACTCCGATCAGGATTTTACCGCGCTTGGCGCTCCCCGCCTCTTTTTTGGGGTGTCTGCGGGCAATGTCGATTCGA
>JAPKXV010000091.1 GCA_026394635.1 Methanoregula sp.
GGCGGATCCTGAATGTAGACGACAACGAAGCGGGACGGTATGCCATCACGAAGATCTTAAAGAAAGCGGGGTTTGAGGTCCTGGAGGCGGCGAATGGCACCGATGCCATCACGATGGCAGCAACCCGGCATCCTGACCTCCTCCTCCTCGACGTGAACCTGCCGGACATCAGCGGCTTTGAGGTCTGTCAACAGATCAAATTAAACCCGGAAACCTCATCTATCCTCGTTGTCCACCTTTCCGCCACCTACATCAGCCCGAAAGACCGGGTAGAAGGACTCACCAAAGGCGCTGACGGGTATCTCGTGCACCCGGTGGACCCGGGAGAGCTCGTGGAGACGATCCGGGCATTTCTCCGTATCAGGGAGATGGAAGGCGCTCTCCGGGAGAGCGAGGAGCGGTTCCGAGGACTTTTCGACACGGTTACCAGTGGTGTTGCTATCTACCAGGTCAGAAATGACGGGGTTTTTGGAAAAGATTATATTATCAAGGATTTTAACAAAATGGCGCTGGAAATTGAGGGGAAACAAAAAGATGACGTTATCGGGAAAAGTCTTTTTGATCTGCGACCCGCCGTTGATGAATATGGGATCATCGCCGTATTCCAGAGGGTCTGGAAGACTGGTGTCCCGGAATATTTTCCCCAGAAAATTTACATTGACGTAAACTACACCAGCTGGTACGAGAACCGCGTATTCCGGTTACAAAATGGTGAAGTTGTCGCGATATACAACGATGTGACGGACAAGATCCAGGCAGAAGAGAAGCTGAAAACAAGCCGGATCCAGCTGGCGGAGGCGATGGGCCTGGCATCCCTGGTAAACTGGGAATTCGATGTCATCAAGGGTATCTTTACCTTCGATGACCGGTTCTACGTTCTTTACGGCACCACTGCGGAGCGTGAAGGTGGCTACCAGATGACGCCGGAAGCGTATACAAAAAACTTTGTTCACCCTGATGACCAGTATTTAGTGGCCGATGAGGTGAATAAAGCCATAGAGGCCACTGACCCCGGGTATATGTCACAGGTGGAGCACAGAATCCTACGCAGGGACGGGGAGATCCGGCATATTGTCGTGCGTTTAGGTATCACAAAAGATGAAAACGGCAGGACTATCAAGAGCCACGGTGCCAACCAGGATATCACCGAACGGAAACGGGCAGAAAATATCAGGGAAGATCTCTTAAGAGAACTGGAACAAAAAAATGCAGAACTTGACAGGTTCGCTTATACCGTATCACACGACCTTAAAAGCCCGCTCACCACCATCAGGGGTTTTTTGAGTTTGCTTAACCAGGACTTGCAGAAGAACGATCCTGCTCTGGTAGAGAGAGATATGGCACGGATCTCTTCGGCTGCTGAAAAAATGGAGCGTATGATTTCCACCATGCTCGACCTGTCACGGAGCGGGAAAAGCGTGGATGCACCGGTAACTATTCCATTTATTGTCGTTGTCAATGAGGCTGCAGGCCTTCTGAACGAATCACTTAAAAATCATGCAGTGACGCTTGTTATCGATAATAACCTTCCCGTGGTTTCCGGAGACCGCCAGCGCCTGTTGCAGGTAATGATCAACCTGCTGGAAAATGCGATCAAATTTATGGGCGACCAGAAGGAACCGCGGATTGAAGTTGGTATTCAATACGGGAACACCGGGCCGGTATTTTTTGTCCGCGACAATGGGATTGGGATTAGAAACGAGGAACAGACAAAGATCTTCAAACTCTTTGAACGGCTAAACCCGGATGTTCAGGGGACCGGCATCGGGCTTGCCACCGTAAAGCGTATAATTGAAGCACATGGCGGGAAAATATGGGTGGAGTCTGAAGGATCTGGGAAGGGGACTACGTTCTGGTTCACGCTGCCGGTTGTGCAGGCAGATATTGCATGAAGGAAGTCGGGGCTTTGGTCCTGCTCTATCACCCGTAAAAAACCGGCTATGCAAAAAGGCTGGTATTTTGTGCAGGAAGGATTAATGCTTCTTGTATTTCTCATATACATCCGTAAAATCTTCTCGTGTCATTTCGAGATCTTCCCGGATAATCTTTCGGAGAAGTCCTTTCGGAACCTCCTCACCACGATGAACCGGTACTGAGGTAACCCTGCCGTCATCGGATTTCATCCGCACATGAGATCCTCTCTGGCGGATGGCAGTAAAACCGAGTGTCTGAAGAAATGCTACCAGATCTTTTCCCTTGATAACCGGAAGCATTATGTACCCTGAACAATTTCAACCTCGCGGAATCCTACAAACGTATTGAGTTGTTCTGTGGCATTGGAATCTTCCATACACAACTCGATAACTTCCTTGATGCGGACGAGTGCCTCATCGATGGTTTTACCGTACGTATGGCAGCCTTTAAACTGGGGGCAGGATACGATGAAGATCCCATCCTCATCGGTTTCGATAATGATGGGAACATGGATCGATTTCATATACACATCATCAGTATTAATGCATTAATTCCTTTTTGCACAATTACATTCACCCTGATCTTTTGGGGACCGTGGGACCTGGCACCGGAATCGGGCTTGCGACGGTGAAGCAGATCGTTCTAGCGGAACGTGGGAAAATATGGGTGGAGTCCAAAGGAGCAGGGAATGGGTCTTGCGTTCTGGTTCACGCTGCCGGGTCAAAACTCACCGGATATATCGACCGCATACGATTGAAAAGGTATAAGCCCCAACGATTTTTCATGGTGGCGGAAGATGCAAAAGAATGGATAACAATCTTTCGTGATAGAAATCCCGGATATCATCAAAGCGGGTTATAATAATCGATTGATAAAACGCGCATGGTGCACTTGGCAGGTGAGACCCGATAATAATCCTCATTGGTCCAAAACGTATAATGCTGCACATCTGCAGTGATCAAATAATTCGCAATTTTAGAGTCAATTGGTTATTTCATTGTAAAATTGAGAGATTTTAATGATTAAGGTCGTTGGGCAGATGACCGTTCAAACATTTGGCCTAAAAAAATAGTGCGATCCAATCGATTCGTCAAAATAATGATAGGGTATTGCTGTGCCGTAGGCTGAAATGACTATTCAGTCCCGGTCTGGACATCTGCGACAAAAACCCCGGAAACCACAAACTACATTTAGAATCAGACGGCATGGGGGTACAAACAGGGGATAAGAGGAGATCTCGAATGCCTGACTCGGGAAAACGGCGCATCCTGAACGTGGATGACAACGATGCCGGACGGTACGTGGTCTCCCAGGTCCTTAAAAAGGCAGGCTTTTTTGTAATCGAGGCAGTGAACGGCATGGATGCATTACAAAAGGTACAGGAAGAGCGCCCTGATCTGGTACTGCTCGATGTGAACATGCCCGACATCAACGGACTGGAAGTCTGTAAACGGATAAAAAAAGATCCCAGGACCGCCAGCATCCCTGTTCTTCACCTTTCTGCGACGGCAGTCCTTCCCAGTGAACGAGTGCAGGGGCTTGATGGGGGGGCCGACGGCTATCTCGTGGAACCGGTTGATCCCGATGAACTGGTGGCGACAATCGGGTCGTTCATCAGGAACAGGGATGTGATGGAAACGTTGCTCCGTGAGAGCGCAGAGCGGTTGACGGTTGCATTCGAAGGAACAAACGATGGCATCTGGGACGTGCAGATGGATACCGGCGCACTGTATATCAGCGCACGCGGTGGTGAGATCCTCGGTTATCCGTCCGATGAACTCCAGGGATTTACGCAGACATGGAATCAACTGGTCAATCCTGATGATCTGCCTGCCACTACCAGGGCACTCACCCGGTACCTTGAAGGTGCTGCACCCATCTTCGATGTGGAGCACCGGCTGAAAACAAAATCCGGCAGCTGGAAATGGATACGGTCACGGGGTAAGGCAATCTCTCGCGATGAAGCCGGTGCCCCAACACGAATGGTGGGGACATATACCGACATCGGTGAGCGCAAGCTGGCAGAAGAAAAACTTCTCCACGTCACACGCCTGTATGTACTTCTCAGCCAGATCAACCAGGCGATACTCCGGACCCGGAAAAAGGACGAGCTTTTTCAGACAATTTGCCAGGTGGCTGTTGAATTCGGACAGTTTCGCATGGCCTGGATCGGATTGATGGACGAGGCGGATAACAGGATAAAACCCGTCGCCCATGCAGGTCATGAGGACGGGTACCTGGACAAGATACAGATCACAACAGGAGACTTACCCAATGCGAAAGGGCCCACGGGTTCGGCATTTCGTGATGGGGAGATCAAGATTGCCTACGACATCGCCAGCCGCAGTTCCCTTACGGTGTATGGGCAAACCCGTCGGAACCTTAAGCCTCTATGCAACCGAACCTGGTTTTTTTACCACAGATGAACGTAAGCTGCTCCAGGAGATCGGTGAGGACATCTCCTTTGCACTCGATGCAATGACTTCGGAGACGGATCGTGAACAGGCTGAAGATGCACTGCGGGAGAATGAGGAGAAATTTAAAACGCTGTTTGAGAGTGCTGGCGATGCTATCTTCATCATGGACCGTTACGTCTTTTTGGACTGCAACAGGCGGACGGAAGAAATTTTCCAATGTACCCGGGACCAGATTATCCAGCACTCCCCTGTTGAATTTTCTCCGGAAATTCAGCCTGATGGGCGGCTTTCAGCAGAGAAGGCCGGGGAAAATATTTCGGCTGCCCTTTCAGGAGTACCCCGGTCTTTTGAATGGGTCCATCTCCATGCCGATGGCACACCCTTTCATGCTGAGGTGACGCTCAACCGCATTATCCTCAAAGGCGAGTACTACCTGCAGGCGATAGTCCGGGATATCACCGAACGAAAGGTCGCGGAAAAGGCACTCCATGATGCGGCACTCAACTGGCAGAGCACGTTCGACTCGACACAGGATGCCATATGCCTTTTCGACGCTGACCAGCGGATTGTACAGTGCAACCGCACGATGCAGGAGGTCTTTGGAGTAAAGAACGCCGGAGAACTTATCGGGCGGCATTGCTGGGAGGTAGTACATGGGACGGAGGGACCGATCCCGGGCTGCCCACACCTCCGGATGCGAGAGTCGCTCAAACGTGAAACAATGGAACTGCAGATGGGCGACCGCCAGTTTGTTGTTGTTACTGACCCGATCCTGGATGAGACCCGGACACTTGTCGGGGCTGTTCACAACATCCGTGATATCACCGGGCGCAAACGGGCTGAAGAGGCGCTCAAGCAATTAAACAAGCAATTAACCCTTCTCTCCAGCATCACGCGTCATGATATCAACAACCAGCTGATGTCAGTCAACGGGTTCCTTGAGTTATTACATGATAAAATCCCTGATCCAGACCTTTCGGACTATTTCACCCGGATCACGAAGGCGAGTTCCCGGATCTCGGCCATGATCCAGTTCACCAAAGAGTACGAGCAAATCGGTATCAATGCACCTTCCTGGCAGGACTGCCGTATACTCGCAGACACTGCTGCAAAAGACGCCCCACTCGGACAGGTCATAGTGAAGAACGATCTCCCTGTGGGCACGGAAGTATTTGCCGATCCGCTGATTTTCAAGGTCTTTTACAACCTGATAGACAATGCAGTGCGACATGGCGGGAAAATAACAACCATTTGGTTCTCTGTTGAGGTCGTTGCATAGTCAAACGGGAATACTCCCTACTATCTGAGCCCCCCCACAATCATTTCAAACAGATGAAATCAGACAAAATCTGGTGAAACC
>JAPKXV010000256.1 GCA_026394635.1 Methanoregula sp.
TCTCGATGATGGTCTCTTTGACTGCAATCCCAAAATGCCTGCCCCCTTCAAGAGTGCACCCCATCACCCGGTCGCCCTTTTTGAGCTGTACGACCGAGATGGCGCCCCCGTCTTCCTTCACGAGCCGGATCGTCTCTGCGTTCTGCAGGATCAGGCTGGTTTTTGTTTTGCCGGCTTCTGCCTCTACCAGCAGGAGCGGGCGCCGTTCGATCTTGGTCCGGCCGACAATCGCCGTATGGGCTTTTCCTTTCGCATCGGCAACGAGCACCTTCCCGCCGATCGCGAGATCGGAGAGGTACGCCGTTTTCCCGTCCGGGAGCATGATGTAGGCATGGACCGCCCCGGCGTTGACCCGGAACGGGCGGGGCGCGACGTACGGGTTTTCGAGCGTCTCGGCATGGACAAGCAGCATCGAGGACGAGGTGTTGCCCATCAGCATGCCCTGCCCGTCCTCGAGCATCGAGCAGGTGTCCACGCAGACCCGGTCGCCCATGCCGACCGGCGTTATCTTGGTGACGGTGAACGGGATAAGGCTGACCTCCCCGGTTGCAGCCTTGATCTTCTGTGCGACTGCTTTTACTGTTGCCGGGTCTTGTGTTGCGAGCAGGATGCCGGCAACTCCCCGTTCCAGCACGGTTACGGCAAGCTCCGCTTCATGCAGGTCTTTCACCTTCGCGATGATCCGGTCCGACTGGGCGACAAGGTTTTCGAGCGGGATGACCGTCCAGTCACTGGTCGTGACGATCACGTATTTTTTGTCTTTGATCCCGGCTGCGGTATTCTCGCTTTTCTTGTCCGTGATCGATACTTCGGCTATATCGGTACCGATCTTCAGGTCGCCGTCCGGGGCGATCGTGGTGATCCTTCCCAGTCTCCGTACATCGTCGGCTTTATCCACGACGAGCGCATCGGCGCCGCTCTCGATGGCTGTCGTCGCGATCTCCTTGTTCCATGGCCGGGCATCGACCCAGAACTGCTTCATCTCTTCTTCCCCAATGCCTTCTCCGGGTCAACCCCGTCGTGGACGACCTGGCAGAGGGCTTTGACAAAGGACTTCGTGTCTTCGCGCTGGAAGGCGTTCCGGCCCACGCAGACCCCCGCTCCCCCGACCCCTACGGAGTCCCGGATGATCTTTAAGGACTCAAGGTCACCGGTCTTTTCGCCGCCTGCAATGAAGGCCGGCACCGAGCAGGCCTTCACGATCTTCCGGAACGCTTCCGGGTCGCCCGGGTAGTTGGCCTGGATAAGACCCGCGCCCAGCTCTTCGGCAACCCTCACGCAGTGCCCGACAGCTGCTGGCGAGAACGGGTCGATCGGCAACCCTCACGCAGTGCCCGACTGCTGCGGGCGAGAACGGGTCGATCCCCTTGCCCCGTGGGTAGATCATGGTAAGGAGCGGCATGCCCCAGCGGGTACATTCCCGTGCGACATTTGCCCCGATCTCCAGCATCTTGGACTCGTTGGGCGAGCCGAGGTTGATGTGGATCGAGACGGCATCTGCGCCGAGCGCGATCGCTTCTTCCACCGTGCAGACCTGCACCTTGTCATTCGGGTCCGGGTTTAAAGATGTGCTACCCGAGAGGTGGATAAACAGGCCGATGTCGCGGCCGTGCTTGCGGTGCCCGCGCTTGACGAGCCCTTTGTGCAGGACGATCGCGTTTGCCCCGCCCTCGCTCACGTCCGAGATGACTTTTGTCATGTCCAGTAATCCTTCAATCTGTCCCATCGAGAACCCGTGGTCCATCGGGACGATCACCGACCGTCCCGTGTTCCGGTTCATGATCCGTTCGATCCTGATCTCTTTTCCAATCATGATTCACACCTTTAGGATTTCCAGTGCCTCATCAACGCTTTTGCCGTGATGCACGATACATGCCGCAGCCCTGACGAACCGGTCGGGGGTCACATGCTGGAAGGCGTTCCTCCCGATCGAGATGCCTGCCGCGCCCCCGGCCATCGCCCCTTCTATCAGTTCCAGTGTTGTGCGGTCATCCGTCTTTGAACCTCCGGCGACCACAACCGGCACCGGACACCCCCGGGTCACCTCGCGGCAGCTGTCCCCGTGTAGACGGTCTTGACGATGTCGGCGCCGAGCTCGGCCGCAACCCGTGCCGAGAGCTTGACGTTCTCGACATCGTTCTCGTTTGCGATCTTCTTTCCCCGCGGGTACATCATCGCGAGGAGTGGCATGCCCCACTCCATGCACTCGACGGAGACCGCCCCGAGGTCGACGAGCATCCGGGCCTCCGACTCCGCGCCGATGTTCACGTGCATCGAGACCGCGTCGGCGCCCATCTTCAGGGCGTTGGTGACCGAGTTGACGAGCACCTTCTCGTTCGGGTCCGGCCCCAGTGAGGTGCTGGCCGACAGGTGCAGGATCAGCCCCACGTCCCTGCCGCCCTGCCGATGGCCATGCAGCGCGAGGCCCACGTGGCCGATCACCGCGTTTGCACCGCCATCAGCGACAAGGTTCACGGTCTGCGACATGTCGATGAGGCCTGCGATCGGGCCGTTCGAGACGCCGTGATCCATCGGTACGATGATGGTCTTCTTCGTATTGCGATTCATGATCCTTTCCAGACGAATTTCTTTTCCTCTCATAACAACAACAACCTCCCTTCTTCCATCGCAGAATCTTTTCGGCAGACGAAAAAGGGATCTACTGATACCAGAAATAAAAGCCAAAAGAGCGATACGCGGATGACGGGGCCGTACGCAAAACAACAGAAGCAATTGTTACAGGAGTTGCAGGCGTTACGGACGCAGGCGTATCGAGTGGCGTTTCAGAAATGTGCTTGCTTATGCAATGGACAGGTGCAATACTTTCAGAGATAAAGACATTCACGGGCGAAAAGACCCTCATGAATGCTGTGGCACTCGTCCTGCATGGTTATTAGTGTTGGCGGGAGGGGTATATAAAATGGTGGGGGTTTGGTGGGGATGAATATACAGATACGATGAGATTACTTTTTTTTAAGCAATACTTTGAGATCTTCCAGTCCTTTCTGTATCTCGTTCTCAAGCGTCTCAATCTTATGGATGATTACTTCCGGCTTCTCGTATTGGACTTCTTCGTATTCTA
>JAPKXV010000081.1:0-5914 GCA_026394635.1 Methanoregula sp.
GATTTCTTGCCGATTTTTCAAGTAGGCATTTGTTAGATCCGTATATCGGGATTATCCAGTTATCAGAATCAGCAACATGGCGCACTGATCCGGAACTCCTCCCGTTCTCATCATTCCAATTTCAGGAATTAACGGAAATCGGTGGAGAGGCGCACATATCAGTAGCATTTTACATTCTCAAACCGGTTCTTGAAAAAATTAACCATGCATATCCTCCCCAGCACTGGGACTGGCTCTTCGAACCAACCGGCTCCTTTCAGGAGTTTCCTGTTGTTTTTCTTCTGTCAGACGGGAACTTCCATGAAACCCGCGAGGATATCAGAAAAACTATCAATGCAACGATCCGCGGGAAATGCATCCGTATTCCCATCATCATCAGCAATATCCTACCAGAACCCCACATCAGAGCAATGTGGGCGTTCAGTCGATTAGGAAAAAATGAATCCGACTACTCTTTACATCGGCAGCGGGAATCAGAAAAGGACTATAACTTTTCACTCCTTGATGAATTTCGTCCCGATTCATTCAATTACGGGCAGCCGTTCATTGATCCGGTCCATGTTCTGGAGCTAGGCAGGCTGGTTGATTTTTTTGAGATCCCTTTTAAAAGGCAGACAGCAAGAGATGAGTGATTGAGACTCTCTTTTGTTGCCGTGAAAATTTTGAGATTTACAGACGATACTCTAAATATCCGGAAATTGATTGGTGAAAGCAAAACTTTCATTGCTTTGGTGCAAAGTCTTTGGCTTCATGCAGGTTTTTTAAAAAACTGTATTTTTCTTCATATGTCCTTATTGAACCTGACGGGATATCGTAGATAAGTTTTTATACGCTTCTCCCTCTCACGATAACCACCGTCACATTATCCTCGCTTCCGCATTCCAATGCCCTCTCAATGAGTGTGTCACAAGCTGCAGACAAATTATCCTTGTGACCACGAACAATCTCACCAATCGTCTCCTTCTCCACGCTGTCATGCAACCCATCCGTTGATAACAGCAGCACACTCTCCCGCAGGTCAGCCTCGTAAAAATCCGGCCTGATGTTGCTCTCCGGGTCACCAAGAGCCTGCAAAATCATCGTCTGGAGCGGGTGGTGTTGTGCCTCCTCGCGGGTGATCTCTCCCATCGCGATGAGATTTTCGACGACGCTCTGGTCCCGCGTGTGCCGGATGGTTTTACCAATGAGATAGGCACGGCTGTCACCGATGTTCATGATCCACGCCTTCCCCTCATTATTGACAAGCGCCGCAACAAGGGTCGTCGCCATCCCGTAGTATTTACGATCTGTTTCGGCCTGCCGCTGGATATCACCGTGAATAAGGAGTGCAATTTTCTCCAGCGAAGTTTTCGGATCTGTGATCCCTTTCTCCACTTCATCATGGAGGATCTTCAGAGCCATTGCACTTGCCTGCTCTCCTGCCATGTGACCTCCAAGTCCGTCCGCAACGGCAAATAGCCAGAAGTCCCCCACTTTTTCTGCAAGGAACGCATCTTCGTTATTGCCCCGTTTTCCTTTCTCAGATCTGCCGTGATATTGTACATCCATAGGATCACCCCGGAAAATTACGGCTCATCCAGCCACCGGTCAAGGTTTATATCGGGCAATTTGCGTTCATCGGAAAGTCCGGTTACAATAGAAAACACCCGCACTTTTCCCTCCATTTCTTGTCTGAGGGTTGTTCCCCAGATTACATCCGCATGCTGATCAAATGGCCTGCTCATCGCAGTTGCCATCTGCTCTGTATCGAATAAGTCGATATCGTTTCCTGCAGTAATGTGGAGGATACATCCTTTCACATCATGAACGAGAATATCCATGAGTGGGATCTGTATCTCAGCAAGAGAGCGCCCGTCATTTTTGTCAAAACGGTCGAATTCGCCCAGCAGGAGCGTCCCGGTCCCTCCTCGTTCAAGCATATAACGCAGGTCTTTACGGTCAAAAATCTCAAAAGATTCACAATACGTCCTCTCCCAGATGTTACGGAGAGTGAGTGCAATGATATGATCCATAACCGGGTAGTGCTGTTGGAGCATCAGTCCTGCTGGAAGGATGGATCTCAATTGTTCAAATTCAACGATCAGTACCGTATGGGCTGCTTCACAGAGCTTTGCGATCGCCTGTTCAGCCCGGATTTTTCGCTGTCGTTCAAACGCGAATGGTCGGCAAACGATCGCAGTAACAATCGCACCCCGTTCCCGCATCGTGCGTGCAATGACCGGTGCCGCCCCGGTCCCCATATTGCCCCCCATACCGGCGAAAATGAAACAGAATTCAGGATTTCCCAGCAGGGGTTCGATATCGGGTCTTGTCTTTTTAGCTGCTTCCGTATAGCGGGCCACGAGATCCGGATCCCCCCCACAAAGGCCGAAACCCCCGGAAAAATATGATGGCTTAAGATGAAAACGCGAAGTTGCAGAGGAGAGTGTAAGTGATTCCTTATCAAAATCAATAGCAACTGTCTGGAGCCTGGGTCCAGCAAGATGTGAAAGCCGCCCGATAATTCTTGTGCCTGCGGTTCCTATGCCAATTACAAGGAACCCAGTACCGGCTTCCGGTATACCCTTCCCGACATCGGGACATGGTAAGGTGGACACTGAAACCGTTGCAGCCACATCGTGTTCGTATGAGAAAAGAGCTTCCTTCACCAAATCATTGAGGGGATGACAGGGCTCATCCTCAACCGACATGAATGTCATAGTATCTTCATGAGTTTTCCAAGCTCACGATCACGGTAAATATAGTGCATTGAGATCTCCTCTCCCCATTTTGATCCAACCACACCGCAGCTACTCAAACCGAACCTCTTTTTGACCATCCTTATCACGTTATCCCCGCTCCCGCACAGTCTTGACACCGGTCACGATCGCATACACGCGGACCCGCCCCTCCATGGGCTTTTCGGCAATTGCGCTCCAGACGATATCCGCATGGGGATCCATCTCGTACGTAAGAGAAGTAGAGATGTCTTCGAAATCGATGAGGTCCATATCGTATCCTCCGGTTATAAGAATGAAACAGCCTGAAGCTTTCCGGTAATCGACATCCCATGAGCGGGACTCCAGACACTTCCTGACAACCGATTCATTCATGTTACGCACGGTGGACCCGGCTTCTCCATCGAGGACAATGGCAAAACCCCGGTTGCGGAAAAGTACCCGGAGATCCTCCATGTTACTTTCAATGAGGCAGGGAAGGGTCACCACGGTCACGAGACCCCGTATGACCCCGAGAATAATTTCATCAGCTTTTTCATAAGCCAGTGGCACCGGTTCATTATGATACCGCCAGCGGAACTGCTCATTGTCAATCACAATAACTGAATCTGTATACTGGCGCAGCTGTACCAGGCTTTCCCTGCTCTGTTTGATCCATCGTTGCTGGATCTGGAACGGCAGGGAAATGATTGCAATGACAAGCGCCCCTTTTTCGCGGGCGATCTTTGCAACCTGCGGAGTTCCTCCCGATCCGGCGCCCCCGCCGAGTCCGGCAACAATAAAAACAACATCTTCTGGTTGGATTAAAGCATCAATTTCTTCTCGTGCTTCGTTCACCGCCTTTGCAGACTCATCGGGATTCCCCTCCCTCAATCCCTTATAGAGCCCGTTCCCCAAGAGGATCTTCCGGTCAGCGTGAGTGAAATCGAGATCCCGCTTATCGGTATCGATCGCGATAGTCTTGACCGAGGGAAGACATGCCGTCGCCATCTTATCAACAATGAGGTTACCGGCTCCACCACAACCTATGACGAGAAACCGGGGGGTTTCCTTTGTAATTTCATCCATTTTCGTGCACACCATGGATCCGCATTCCGTAAATTTCCAGCCGCATACTGAGAGTATCTACTGGCAGTAATTCAGACATGGTTCTTTCCTATCTCCTCATCAGGTATTTCCAGCATCTTTCCCAGGTGCGTAACAAGAACCTCCTGCAGGAAGAATGCACCGAGTTCAAAATCTCCCCCGCCATACCCCGTCAAATCCTGCATAGCCGGCAAAATAAGGACCAGATCTGATCGTGCCCCCAGTGCCGGGTACTGATTTGCAGTGATGAGAACGAGAGATGCTGATACCTTCTTTGCTTTCCGGGCAACAAGGTTCACCTCCGGTCGGTTTCCCGACCCGGAAAAAAGGATCACCACATCACCCTTCCGGATCGGCTCGCGCACCTGGTCACCAACCCACCAGACCGGAGGCAGGTAATTGCAGAAATGCCGGAGACGTATCGCGCATGCGAGTGCCGCGGCCCCGCTCCTGCCAAAACCGAAAATATGGATGGCTCGTGCACCTTGGATCATCCCAATAAGATGTTCAATCCGGGGGTATTCCTTTTCAGCGTTGATCAGGACTTTGTTCAGGAATTCAAGGTACTTTTTTCCTCTTGCGGTAAAATCGGGGGTGCCGGGTGAAATCATAGATTATCCCCACCTTCCGAAGGATTATCCGGGGAATTACTATGCGTCCTTTCGTCAATGGAAACCCGGGAGGGTATCGCGACAAGAGATATCCCCTCGGGATTTCTCGCGACCTGAACTTCAATGATATCATTCCGGTGAATTCCATAATCCCGGAATGGTTCATTGAGTAAGGTACCGTGGAACCGGTCGATATCCTTAAAGTACCGCATTAACCGAACCCATAGTAATTCCGGTACATTCCCACCAATTCCGGGCAGGGCCACCATGACGTCATCGAAAAAACCGTTAGCCCGGAACGGATCAAGCCATACAAGCTCTCGGATTAACGTAAGTTCAGGGGTTTCATAGAACTTAAGCCAGTCAGGGATAGCGCGAAGACCCAGATCTTCAATCTGTCCGGGAGAGAACTGATATAAAGTGAGATTTTTTAACGCAGAATAGCGGAGTTTCAGAGAGGCTAAATCATCAAGAGGCAGTATTGCAGCAATAGGATCCTTCCGTGACCGGATCGTGCAGAGGCATTCAACCTTCATGCTGATACCAGCATCATGATCTATATAGACATACCCGATGCCTGCATTTGTCTCTGCAGGAATCTCCGGGAACCTCTCGCGTAATGCCTGTATGTAGGGCACAAAATCTTGTGTAAGCACCCAGGAGTTGACAATGGCCCGGTCGGGGAGACCTTTGTCAGATGATACCTTGACTAAACTCTCCATGTTTGTATGATTGTCTGGATTGCTAGTCATTTTACTACCACCCCGATTGCCGGGGCATTCTTATCCCATTTTCCATCGGGATCAATTAAGACGATTTTAAGCAGTTCGCCATTTGTACGCTGGATATTCAGCGGTCGATGTCCCTTATGCTGGAGTAAATCTTTTAAGAACACTTTTACTCTCGGGACGACGGAATCCTCGATATAAAGAAGCAGATACATTCCTGTTCTGTCAGGAAAGGTCTTGTCTTTTATCGTAAACTCGAGCTTTTTCAACAATATTTTTCCTGGCACTTTCTTTGCATCATTAGCTAGAGATGAATCGAACAGGACAGCCACTCTCCTGGTAAAGACCGGCACCCCAGAATAAAGCTGGTACCCGTTCTGAGTTTTTGAATCCAGTGGTGCATCCTCACTGGGCGATAGTACCGGAATGTTTGTAGGTACAATTACGTTGCTGGATTTTTTGACAGAAGACGAGACTTTCCGTTCCTCTAATCTCATCGTTCCATCCGGTTGAGCAATAATCCCTCCTCCACTGCCACCAATCCATTCAAGAATGCCCCCCCCTGAATTGAGGTTGACACTCCTCCTTGGAGACATCTTTGGCATGGACATGTAATTTGTGAATGAATCAGACCACCCATCAGGCAGTGCATTTCCGATGATGACCTGCTCTTCCACTTTGCGGCCTTTCTCTTACCGAACAGCAACAAACGCAGTTTCTGAAGCTAGAATACCATATTTGAGGGATTCGGCAATAATCAGGCTTTTTATGA
>JAPKXV010000081.1:5937-6736 GCA_026394635.1 Methanoregula sp.
TTGAATGGACCGTCAGTTTATTGGGCTCATACCCAAGGGCCACGAGGAAACGCACTAACACCTTATCGGAATAATTGGCATGCATCAGTGACTCCAGATCTGCCACTAGCCGGGCACCGAACAGGGCACAGACGGCAGGAGATGTTGATGTCGATACCGATAAGGCACCAATGTCAGAACCCATTAATTCAAACGATATGCGTTCGGCCGAAGATTCAGCCCGTGCAACAACCCACTGGCTCTTTCCTGACGGGAGATCCCCCAGATCGATTACCGATCTTCCGTCATCGCACATTCGGACTTTCCGTTGATCGACAAGGAGATCAGAACGGTTGACCGCGAGACCAAGACCAACGGCAACCGGGGAGTCCCAGAATGAGAGAATTTCATCAAGTGCAGAAGTGATATCCTCTTCCTGAGGAGAGCTGGTGAGGAACTTTGCGATTCCACCCCCCCGTTCTGCGGCCTGACGAGCAAAATACGAGTTCGGCGCAGAATCGATGCAGAGGATATTGCATCGCCGAAAATCTTTCTTTCCTGCTTCATCATCGATAAGGCGGAATATCCGCCCGGAATCTGTTACTTCGCCATCCGTAATGATAATAACATGCCGGGCGACAGTTCCTTTACGTCGTGACTGCGACAAAGCCTGTTCCAGCGCAACGCCAAGCTCGGTGCCCCCGCTCCGTGTATCCCGGAGAAAACCAATGGCCTGTCCTTTAAAAGTATTGGTGGCTTGTCTTGGCTCGGCGAAGAGCCAGTATGACTTAGATTCAAAGAGACAAAGATTAACCCAGTC
>JAPKXV010000443.1:0-3140 GCA_026394635.1 Methanoregula sp.
AGATGGCCCTTGCGGACCACCCGGTCCCGGAGGAGACGCGGAAGATGCTTGAGGAAGGGAGCACCGCGTACATGCGCCCGTTGCCCGGTGCGGCACGGATGTACCCGGAGACCGATGTGCTGCCGGTGATCATCGATGATGTACGGTGGAATGCCCTTTCCGTTCCGGAACTCCTGACCACAAAAACACAGCGCTATGCACAGGAATATGAAATTGACCAGAACTATGCGGCACAGCTGGCTTCATCAGAAAAACTTCCGCTGTTTGAACGTGCGGTCAGGGAGGGAATAAAACCAAGGCTCGCCGCGTTTTCCCTTCTCTCGACAACCACGGAGCTCCGCCGGGAGGGCGTAAAAGTTCAGAACATTTCTGATGACGCATATCTCGGTATCTGGCATGCGGTGGAAAAGGGGAGGGCCGCAAAGGAGGTAATCCCGGACCTCCTCCGGTCTGTTGCCTCGGGCACAGCGCTCGATGACGCGATCATACAGCTCGCCCCCCCGGTCTCCCGCGAAGAACTCGAAGGCATTGTAAAAAAGATCATCGCTAACAGGTCAGATTTTGTCCGTCAGAAGCAGAAGGCGGCACTCGGTCCCCTCATGGGGGTGGTCATGGCGGAAGTCCGGGGCTCGGTGGACGGGAAGGTTGTTTCAGAGATACTGAAAAAGGAGATCGAGCGGGTGCTCGTGGGAAAGTAAAAGGAACCATCTGCAGATTTTACTAAGGAATGTTGGAGTAAAAATCCCGTTGAATGGCTCATGGAGGCAAAGACCCTGAATGAAATCAACAAGAGAGGTATCGACGCACTCGTAAAAGTGCTTAGCCCTGTTGATACTGTACGGGTCCTTCCAGATCTATGATCACAGCAGAGGGGATTATACAAAAGAGCGGAAGCAGTGTCTTGAAAAAGATCCGGACAAATATCTTGCCGCCGTTCTCGCTCATGGAAAGAAGAAGTCCCGGTAAGGACAGATCCAAAATAAAAACGGGGGGGATCCCTGCCCGGCTGACTTCATGCATTCTTTTTTTTTAAACCCGGCCATGCAGTCAAGCACCCGGGATCACGACATAGGCAAGCAGCCCGTTCCCCCTAAGGAGCGGCGCATAATCCAACGCTCTCATCAAACCAGCGTCTTCTGCGGATTAGTCAGATGCTTCTTTGCAGCGGGCGTGACCTCCCTTCCCTGGGGAGTGCGCTTGATGAATCCAATTTGAATAAGATACGGTTCATAGACGTCCTCAACTGTCCTGACCTCCTCCCCGACTGAGATTGCAATCGTCTTCACGCCCACCGGCCCACCGCCGAAATCATCTGTAATGACCGAAAGTATCCTCCGGTCGAGTTCGTCAAGCCCGAGTTCATCGATCCGGAGCATCGAGAGGGCCTGACCAGCATTCTCACGGGTGATCGTACCGTCCGATTTTACCATAGCATAATCCCTTACGCGTCTGAGGAGCCTGTTCGCAATCCTCGGTGTCCCCCGGCTCCGTTGAGCTATCTCTTCGGCACCGTCATCCGTAGTCTGGATCTTCAGGATAGATGCACTGCGGGTTACAATTCTTTTCAGTTCAGCTTTGGAATACAGATCAAGTCGTGACAGGATGCCAAACCTGTCCCTGAATGGCGATCCCAGGAGCCCTTGTTTTGTGGTTGCACCTACCAGTGTGAAATGCTCCAGGTTCAGTTTGATCGTACGCGCACTCGGTCCCTCACCGATCATCACATCGATAAAAAAATCCTCCATCGCCGGATAGAGCATCTCCTCAACCACTGGGTTCATCCGGTGGATTTCGTCGATAAAGAGGATGTCACCCGGTTTAAGCGCGGTGAGGAGCGCGGCGATGTCCCTCGGTTTCTCCAGCACCGGACCGGTCGTTGTCCGGATCTCAGATCCCATCTCATGGGCGATTATATGCGCCAAGGTGGTCTTGCCTAGTCCGGGCGGCCCGGAGAAGAGGAGGTGATCGAGAGGTTCGTGCCGTTTTTTTGCCGCTTCTATTGCGACTTTCAGGGTCTCCTTGATCTGCCCCTGGCCAATAAATGCATCCAGCCGGGACGGCCGTAAGGTGAGATCCTCCATATCATCCGGTGCAGGTTCGGGGGAGATGATTCGCTCTGTCAGCATCAGAAGTCCCTCAGCTTTGCCAATGCTGTCTTGATGAGCACCTGGACTGATGCATCCGTTGTCCCGGTTACTGCCGCGTTCACCACATCAACTGCTACCTGCTCGTTAAAGCCGAGGGAGACGAGCGCACTCACCGCATCGCGGGCAGCAGATCCCCCCGGCTTCCGCCCACCGGTGATCATGGCATCGCCCACTTTTTTCATCTTGTCGCGGAGTTCAAGGATCAGCCGTTTTGCACTCTTTGGTCCGATTCCGGAGATGCGGGTCAGCGCCTTTTCATCGTTATTGAGGATTGCTATCGCAAAATCATCGATCGTGATCTTGGAGAGGATATTGAGGGCGATCTGGGGGCCGATCCCGGTAACACCAATCAGGATCCTGAACATCTCCAGCTCGCTTGGTTTTAAAAAACCATAGAGTGTGACCGCATCCTCCCGGATGGCCATATAGGTGAACAGTTTCACCTGCCCCTGCGTGCGTGAGAGTACCTGCAAAGCTGGGTAGGTTACCTGCACATGGTACCCGATACCATTGACATCGATCACCACCCACCGGTCGCCGGTCATCACGGGTAGCCCGCAGAGATGCGCGATCATAATACTATCTCAGTACATGGATATGGCATAAGGCAATCGATAGGCCATCGGCTGCGTCATCCGGCTGGGGCAGTTCAGCAAGACCAAGGAGTCGCTGGATCATATCCTGCATCTGCCTTTTATCTGCCTTGCCGGACCCGGTAATGGCCTGTTTGACTTGGTTCGCTGTGTACTCGGTTACCGGTATCTTCCGCTGTTCTGATAGCAGGCGGATCACACCGCGCACCTCGCTGACGCTCATGGCAGACGTGATATTCTTCGTAAAGAACAGTTTCTCCATAGCGACAGATTCCGGCAGGTATTTCGTAAAGATCTGGTCCAGATCCGTATAGATCTCCAGAAGTCGCCGGGATGTTGGTGTGTCCTTATCGGTCTGAATACATCCGTATGCGATGGTTGATACGACCCCTTTTTCCTT
>JAPKXV010000443.1:3172-12915 GCA_026394635.1 Methanoregula sp.
CCGTAGCCGATACGGGCAATGCCTGGGTCGATGCCGATCACCATCATAGATAATTTACCCACATCTTTTCGTTCTCCACCGTTCTCATAAGGGTTTACCAAGAGATAATAAAATGCAATTGGTGGTGAGGTTTCGGTTTACCCTCTCCGGCAGGGTGTATCAATAATTGCGTATCTCACTTATTGCCTCGACCAAATTGCTTCTCTTGGATTTGAGATCGAAATCCTCTGTTTTGACCGGGAGTTCTATGCAACAAAAGGGATCGCGTTCCTCCAATCCATAAAAAATTCCCTTTTTTAGACATGGTGTAGAAAATGCCGTATCCTGTTACCCCGCGTTCTCGTAAAGGATTGCATACGACCGTTTCAATTCCCCCCTGTCGCAGGGGAACCATTTTGTATTTTAAAAAGATGCAGCTTTGATAACGTCGAAACGGGAAAATGAGATATGACATAAAGGTTAGCCATTAGTATTATAGTTCAGGGAAAATCATAGAATAGTGGATGGCTGATAAAAAGTACGAATCATTGAAGATCGAAAATATCGTTGCATCTGGTGTGATCGCAGAGTCCATAGATCTTGTTATGTTGTCAGAAAAGGTCAAGAACTGCGAACTCAATAAGAAACGGTTTCCCGGTGCAGTATATCGTATCGAGAATCCCAAGATTGCGTCCCTGATCTTTTCGTCGGGCAAGATAGTGCTCACCGGCATCCGTAACAATAAGGCGCTTACAGACGGACTTGCTATCATCATCAAATCGTTAAAAAAGGCGGGCGTCGACACCCTCAAGGAGCCAAAAGTTGCGATCACCAATATGGTCTGTTCATACGATCTCGGTAAATACATCAATCTCAACAAGGTAGTCATCACGCTCAATGTCGAAAATATCGAGTACGAACCCGAACAGTTCCCCGGACTTGTATACCGGATCAAAGATCCCAAGATCGTCGTTCTTATCTTCTCTTCAGGAAAGATCATTCTCACGGGTGGCAAGAATCTTGAAGACGTCAAGAAGGGGCTTGACGTCCTCGAACAGAAGCTCGAAAGCATCCTGTAAAAGAGAGAATATTTTTTTTAACTTTGTGGAAGCCAAGCTCATCGCGTGTGCTGCCGTTATTGCACATCTGGGGATACCTGCCGAACCCATGGAGCTGCTGAAATATTTCCCCCCGCCCGGTTCACGGGTTCGAGAGCCACGAACACATCCGGGACTTTCTCATTGATAACCACCGATTTTCAGAGACCGCATTCACACAATGCTGCGTCATCTACGATGAAGAGGCGATCCCCGCCATCAAACCATACCCGCATGTCGCTGAGACGCTGACGGCATTGCGGGACCGCGGGCTCAATCTTGCAGTTGTCACCGATGCCCATAACGGGAATGCGCTGAAACGGTTGAAGAAAGCGGGGTCGTATGAATTTTCCGATGCCGTCATCTCCGGGGATATGTCCGGAAAGGCAAAGCCATCACCCAAACCGTTTCTGCTTGGCATGAGCAACCTGGGGATGAGCGCCGGCGAGACGATCCTTGTCGGTGACAGTATCCGCAGGGACAAGAGTGCCGGCACAAGCGCTGGGGATAATCTTCATGCAGAATAAGATGGGGGTAAAGAAATCCAGTTATCCCAAGTCCATTACGGGTGTAATTTGCGCTGGTACGGTCCGGTTGACCGTCAGGACGTTCTCATCCTGCATCCGTATGATAACAGAGAAGGGAGTGTCGGGTGAGAGCGGAGTGCGGGGATAAACAAAGATCCCAAACGCCTCATTGGGTTCAAGTATATCATTGGCATTGGCCTGCCCATTGGCTAGCGTGCTCCCTTTACTGACAATTGCCCACCCCGGTTTTGTATACGGGACTGCCGAGAGTCGGGTAAGCGTTTCCGATCCTGAAGGAGTGTTGAAGATCACCTGCGTCTGGTCGAGATCAACACCGGTGCCGGTCTGCCACTCCATCCGGACGGAATCGAGCTTGATCGTCATGCCAACCGCACCGAGGCGAGAGGGTGCCGGGCGGGAGTTTGCTACAGTTACTGATCCCAGCCTGCCGGAGAGATCTGCATACCCGGTAACATCGCTTGCGAGCACGGGGTTATCCGTGACCTGCTTGAAACCGGCATATGCAGTTTTACCGGAAAAATAACTTGGGTAGATAAACAGCGAGAACATCAGGAGGGAGAAGATGATTACCGCTCCAATCAGCGCGATGAACGTGAACGAATATCCTGCATCAGACAGCGGTTGGCGGTGCATGGAAAACCATTATCCGGCAAAGATCAAAAGGGTTGCGAAGTACCGCAGGAGTGCCCCCACCCATCCATGGAACAGTCTTGATGATCATGAATTCCTTCGTTCAATCTGCGGACTGATCCGGGACCGGGCCTCAAGTGATGAAGGGTTAACGCTCTCCGGTCTCCTGATTTTTGGCAAACTGAGGCCGATCCTTGATGCACTGCCACCTCCACGTTATCCCGCGGTAACGGGGCGATTCCGAGAATCCACGGGGCGGTGTCCGGGGCGTGATACTGGGGAAGGATGAGTATTGATTGCGTACCAGAAAGCAGGATGCCGTGATCAGGAACTTTGAGATATAGGGGTAAATGCCACACTTCAGCTTGCATTTAACACTATTGGAGAAGACCGATACGTTTCGGAGTATGGTCTTCGACTATCATTGGCGAAGCAGTAAAGAACCTGCCGGACGATCTCAAAGCCCGCTACCCTGCTGTCGAATAAAAACAGGTTGCCGGGCTCCGTGATATTATGGACCATGGTTCCTATCGTAGTGACTGTGACGTGATGTTTGAGATCATTACCGACAACCTACCGGGCTTTGGTAACGATATCGCAAAAGTCTTACAAGATGAGACACGGCGCGAGAAAGAATCCAAAAAAACACTACATCCAGCCCCTGAACAGAAAGAACATGCCCTAACCTTTATCATCAGCACGGCAGAATTAGATAAGGAGTTTAATTATGGGTAAGACAGGGACAACCATCTGGGCACAGGTCAAAGGGGTCAAGGGACAGATCCGGCTCGTGCCGAAAAAAGAGTCGGAATTAAAACCCCCCGGTCCGAACCAGCGGTTTAAACAAGGGGCAACGGTCAAGAATGTTGACGACGCTGCCCAACAGCAATTCGGTGGTCGCGGCGGCAGGAGAGGTGGCGGACGCGGTGGTCGCGGCGGCAGCAGGGGTGGCAGCAGGGGCGGAGACCGGGGAGCTCCCGAACGGACCGGCAACCCGCTGATCCGAAGGCGTATGCGCCGCGCAAAGGTCTCGGCACTCGGCACCAAGGCAAAGTCAGCGCGATAACACTCTCGCCCAAAGGTATCGCAGCCCTCAAGGATTCATCAATAAAGCGGGGCCGGTCCAATGGCCCCCGGTTTCCCAGCCCGATAATTTCCTTTTTAAATCGGCAGGTGACATGTTTTCTCATGGCAACATTCACGTAGGGTGAGTATCTATGGTGAGTATGGATCTCCCGACAGCAATGAAAAGTTACCAGTATGGCGAACGGGCGAAGTCGGAACTGATCGTTGCATCCCAGCTTGCAAACGCATTGGAAGGGTTTCCGGAAATTGAGCGGGCGGGCGGGCGGCGGATGCTGCTCATGCTCATGGAAGCGATCCGTTCTGAACTCCAGTTCGCATATGCCAGCACAAGCCAGCAGGACTTCAGCCGTTCTGTAGACGCGCTCAACACGGCGATCTCCTTAATCGAGAGCAACCAGCCAAACCAGGCGTCAGAGAAGATCGCCGCTGCAATCAGTGCTTCAACCACATCTGCACAACACGCATGGCAGGTACTATCGGAACATGGACTCCTCTGAATTCCAAGGGTTTCTGACCAGCAGGTCATCGGTCCGGGCATATACTCCTGAGTCCCTTTCAGAAGAGGATATCAGCTATATTCTTTCCTGTGCAGGCACCGCACCGAGCGCCGGGAACCTCGAGGCATGGGACGTGGTCGTCGTCACCGATGATGGTGCCCGGCTCGAACTCAGGGACGCAGCATTTGAACAGGAGCACATCCGGCAGGCGGCAGCGGTCCTCGTCGTCTGCGCAAACTACATCCGCTCGATGTCACGGTACGGGGAGCGGGGCATCCTGTACGCGGTGCAGGACGCAACGATCGCTTGCACGTACATGATGCTTGCAGCACATGCACGGCAACTCCACTCATGCTGGACAGGGGCATTTGACGAGGAGGAAGTCAGGAAGATCCTCGGGCTGCCCCAGCATGTGAGGCCGGTTGCGCTCCTTGCAGTCGGCAGGGGGCAGGCGCCGGTTGCCCTGACGGAACGGCTGCCGGTCGCAGAGCACATCCACCAGGATGCATGGCATGGTAAGGTACGGGAGATAACGACAATGCCGGATTATCTGGTAACACTTGAATCAGCATGGGTCATACGGGATGCAAAATCACTCGATGATGCAATCGGGATCGCAATCAGCGAAGCGGGAAAACGGCTCAACCCGACCGCTAAGTTCGTAGAGGTCGAGGCGGGGATGCTCTCCTGCCCCCATTGCGAAGGGGAACTCTCCAGCGCGATCGTCGTGGCGGACACCGGTCTCGTCGGGCTCTCGCTGGAGATGCGGGTATTTCGCGCAGAGTCACAGGACCACGCAGAGAAGATCGCAAAATCTGTTGTGGGAAAGGCGCTGCGGGACGTCCCGCTCAAGCTCGTGGACGTGCGGGAATTATGATCTACGTCGTCGGGCATACTGCGATCGACCACATATCCACCGTGCACCACCTGCCGGACCGGAACACTTCGACGCATATTTCCGACCGCAAGATCTTCTTTGGCGGCGGTGCGGCAAACATCGCTGCGGGCATCGCGAAGCTCGGTGAGTCCTGCACGCTGGTCTCCTGCGTGGGTGACGATTTCTCCGGAACCGAGTACGACCTCTGGCTGAATCATCTTGGGGTGCGCCAGCAGTTCTTTTGTGTTCATGGCACCCACACGCCCACCGCATTCATGTTCACGGACAGTGAAGGCGACCAGATGACCTTCTTCGAATGGGGCGCATCGAAAGCATTTGCCACCGCACCCGCCCCGGCACTCCCATTTGTCCATATGGCAACTGCCGATCCGGACTTCAACTGCCGTGTCGCGGAAAAGAGCGAATTCGTATCATTCGACCCGGGCCAGGACGTCTTCTGGTACACAAAAGAGCAGCTCGGCTCGATCATCGCCAACACCGACATCCTGTTTGCAAACCAGCATGAGGTGGAGCATATGTGCCGGACACTGGGGATCACCCGCACGGAACTGACAGCACGGGTGAAGACCGCAGTCTTTACGATGAGCGGGGACGGGAGCATGCTGTACGAGAACGGGAAGGAGACCTTCCGCATCATATGTCGTGGAACACCCCGGGTGCCAGACTCATCTCCCGGACCGGGCGTCCATGCAGGCCCGGTTTCGGAAACACTTCGGGAACCTTGATGAGCCCCAAGAGCGGAGGTTTGCGTGAGCTGGGCGGCGCTCACTTCAGGCGGCAAGGACTCGATCCTCGCCTGCCAGAAGGCGATCGACGCAAAAAAAGAGGTCGGGTTCCTCGTAACCGTCAGGCCCGATAACCGCGAGTCCTACATGTTTCATTCGGCAAACCTTGATGCAGTCCCGGTCATCGCGCGGAAGGCTGGGATGGAGTACGTGGAGATCCGCACCCATGGCAGGAAGGAAGAGGAACTCGCTGACCTCGAACAGGGGCTTTCGTGCCTGCCGGTCGAAGGGATTGTGGTCGGTGCTGTCGCATCGGTGTACCAGAACGACCGGGTGCATGCCATTGCAGAACGGCTATCCCTTGAGGTATTTGCCCCGCTCTGGCAGATGGATACAGAATCACTGCTGCAGGAGGTCGCACAACGGCTGGACGCGCTTATCGTGGTGACCGCCGCAGAAGGGCTGGACGAGAGTTTCCTTGGTGCTCACATCGATGCCGGGCTGATTGCACGGCTCAAAAAAGTTGCAGCATGCCACCGGATCAACCTTGCCGGAGAGGGCGGGGAGTATGAGAGCCTCACCCTCAATGCACCCTTCTACACCCGTCCCGTCACCTATGCGACAGCGGAAATTTTGAAAACTTCCGACCGCAGCGAACTTGTCCTCGGGGGCTTTGCCTGATGGCGATCGCCAGTGATGTCAAACTCGGGCAGCTGACCCGGTATATCTTCACTGCCCCGTCATGGATACGTTCGCTCTTTCTCATCGCAGTCCTGGGCCTGCTCATCGATGGTGTAGGTGTGCGGGCATGGGTGATCCTGCCGGTATCAAACCTGCCGTTCTCCGGGACCATTGCATTCACCCTGCCGGCGTTCGCCGGCTTTCTTTTCACAAAACTTCTCATCGAGCACAGCGGCAAGGCGATGACCTGGAACCGTTCTGCACTGCTCGCGCTCAGCTGCACGGTCTTTGGCGTCATCATCACGCTTTCCGCATTCATATCCAAAGTAGTGCCTGTCTCCCTCTTCTATGCGATCTCGCTCGCGTTTGTCTTCGGGCTCCGCCTGTTTGTGCTTGTCGCGATCGCTGACTACCGGATCCCCCGGATGCTGGTGCCTGCTTTTACCCAGAGCGGTGTCGGTATCCCTTCACTGCGTCTTCGGGCTGGGGTTTGCCATCCTGATCTGGCTGATCGAGCGCCCGCTGCAACGGGCATTCAGGATCCGGGGGCTCGCGTTCATCAACGCGTTCATCGCCCATACTACGGACGGATCGAAGGGTATGGAGGATTTCTTCCGGGAGATCGGCGAGGAGATCTATGTCCCGCAGGAAAGCCTCTTCTTCCGTCGCACACCAGGCAAAGGAGTGATCTTTACCGTCCCGAACCTGCATCCCGGGCCCATGGGAGAGATTGGGGGCGGCAACCTGCCGAAGATCCTGCACGACAATTTTGAGGAAGAGACGCTTGTCCCTCACGGGTGTGCCACGCATGATTTTAATCTCGTCTCGGAGAGCGAGATCACCAAAGTGATTGAAGCGGTGAAAGCTTCACAGCGTGACCTGCAGTATACGGGTACCGCAACCCGTTCTTTGAGGCTCTCTTCAGGTTCGGTGCACCTGCTCTTCCAGCGGTTCGGGGATGCGATCCTGCTGGTCGCCACCCGCTCCCCGCAGCGGACCGAAGACCTTGACTTTGCCGTCGGCATGGCGATCATGGCAGAGGGGCACCGCTGGTATCCCCATGTTGCATTTGTGGATGCGCATAACTGCATGACAGACCTCTCATCACCCGTGCTTGCAGCTACCCTCACTGCAACCGAGTACCAGAGGGCGGCGCAGACCGCGATGGAGACCTGCCTCACCGAACCACTCCAGACCTTTGCGATAGGAGTCGCCCACCAGATCGTGCCGTTCTCCCGCGAGCAGGGGTTTGGCGACCTCGGCATCCAGGTGCTCGTGATTGACGTGGCAGGGCAGAAGACCGCATATGTCCTGATCGATGGCAACAACATGGCGCAGGGCATGCGGGAGGTGTTGCTCGAAACGATCCTCACGCGGGTGAATAACGCCGAGGTGATGACCACCGATTCGCATGTCGTGAACACAATCTCGGGCAAGAACCCGGTGGGTATGCACGTGCCACTATCCGAGTTCCTGCCGTTTGTGATGCAGGCCATCGGTGATGCCATCACGGACCTTGCGCCTGCACAAGCAGCAGCAGGCACCGCACACTGCGACCGGATCGTGGTCTTCGGGTCAAACCGCATCTCCCAGCTTGCGAGCACGGTGAACGCGATGCTGATCTATGTCGCCCCGCTCTCCCTTGCAATGCTCCTTCTGGCATTCCTGCTCTCGATCGTGGCATATATTGTGATTGTCTAGCGCTGCACTCTCATTTTTTCAAAAAACACGAAGATATCTTTTTTTTAAATAAAGTATTTATGGGAAAGCGTTTGATTACTGATTGTAAGGAAAAGGATGGCGCAATAACAGAATTACCGGGATTTAGGGCATTATTGTACAGCGGATGAACGATCGTGAAAGGACAGGTGATCGAATTTCATTCAGCCATGATATCGGGTACCCGCTGGATCGGTGTTGACTTAAACACCACCGGGCATGTGGCCGTTGCCGCAGACCCGTTGAGCGGGAAGGTCATGAAACTGGGAAAGAATGCACCATATGTTCACAGCCATTGCCTGAATAACTGTACAAAACTCATAAAATCGGGAAAGTTCTGGAAATTAAAGAAACTCAAAAGCCGTGAGCGGAGCATCATCAAGGGTGTGATCCACACCATCAGCAGACAGATCGTGTCGTTTGCGGAATCGGTTGGTTCCGGCATCAAATTCGAAAAACTCTTCAGCCCCCGGCACGACCCCACGAAAGAATCAACGAACTATTTTGAATTCTCGTTTGACAACGCCTCGTTCTTCCACCTCCAGCGGCAGGTTGAACGCAAGGCAAAGAAAGCCGGCATCCCCGTCATCTATGTAAATCCGGCCTACACCTCCAAACGGTGCAGCCGGTGCGGCGGGTTCGGGAGGCGGTACCGGAAGCGGTTTGCGTGCCCGCACTGCGGCTTTGTTGTGCATGCTGACGTAAACGCTGCGTTCAACATCGCAACCGCATCGTTCCGGAAGGAACTACCAGGGAGTGCCTCTGTACTGGAGAAGGATTCCCCCTGGCTGACCAAAAAACAGGTGCGGAAGGTGGAGAGGACAGGGCCCGGATCAGCCTGGTGTGGCCATGAGCTGTTCACACCGATGGGATTTGAGAACCTTCTTTATGTTCTGGAGTGCCACGATCAACACGTGCAATGTACTCCATCCTAATCTTTCTTTTGACCATCGCCCTCATCTCGGTCATTGCAATCAGGTACCGTACTCCGCCGTTCCTCATCCTTTTTGCAGGGGCGCTCTTCTTCGGGATTGCATCCGGGATGCCGCTCAATGACCTCGTTTCGCAGGCTATTGCTGGCATGGGCAGGATATTTGCACTGTTAGGATTGGTGATTCTCGCCGGTGCAGTCATCGCAAAGCTGATGCAGGAGCAGCACCAGATCGAACAGGTCGTTTCTGACCTGAAATCCATTACAGAAAAACCATTTGCCCTCTCCGGGTTTGCCGGGTACATCCTTGCGATCCCGCTGATGTGCTGCATCACGGCGTTTGTGATCCTCCAGCCCATAATCACCGGGCTGGGAAATTCGGATGAGCACCGGAAAGGGCTGCTCTACACCGCGGCGCTCGGGAGCCTGATCTCGTTTGCGCTGATCTACCCGACGCCGGTCATCATCGCGCTCTTTGCCGCACTCCCCGATACTGCAATCTCCCCGGCTGTCTTTGACCTGTACATGATCCCGGTCTCGCTCCTTTTGCTTGCCGCCGCCATCGTGTTGATGCGGCACCGGTTCAAAAAATCCGGGTCCGGTGAACAGCCTGCACCGGCAGTGCAGCCTGCATTGCAGGAACAGTCCCGGTTCCGGGCATGGTGCCCGTTCATCGTGATGGGAATTGCGATGGTGGCCTGCATCGCGCTCTTCCGGCTCTCGCCCTCTGTCCTGATCCAGGTCGTCATGTTCTCCGGCGTGATTGCCGCGCTCGCACTCGCGCCGGCGCCGATCCGGGCAAGCGCTTTTTCCGCTGGCGCAAAACACGCGGGCGTCATCATCTTTGACCTCTGTGGTGCAGGTGCACTAGGTGCGGTGATCGGTGCAAGTGCACTGGGGACGGAGGCGTACTCCCTGCTTATCCCGTATCTCCCGCTACTTGCCGTACCGT
>JAPKXV010000162.1 GCA_026394635.1 Methanoregula sp.
ATCTCTTCGGGGGTAAAATCTTTGCGCTTCATGGTGTGGAGGTACTGCTCGAGCTGACGCACGATATGCTCTGCTTCGATATAATCCTCGACTTCGAGATACGCAGGCTCACGGCTGACTTCGTATGCCTGCCCGCAGACCGGGCAGAGTTTCCAGCGCTGGAACCGGTCCACGTACGTAAACGTTTTGCATCCGGGGCACCGGATGATGACAAACATGGTCAAGTGGTAATCAGTAACCTCATTATAAAAATATTTCGTTAAAAACAGTGGACCCGACAGGGAATATGTAGGGATCAATTTCAGATTTTATCGGTTCACAGCACGGGAATGGAACGAAACACCTTTATTCTGTGTTCATCTGAATATGATGGTGCTATGGAAGAAATGACCGTGATCGGGGTCCGCGGGCTGCCAATCATTCACAAGGGCGATGACATTCCCGCGCTCATCTGTACCAGGCAGTCACTCCAGGACGGGGATATCCTTTGTATCGCTTCAACCATTTATTCAAAATCAAAAGGTTATACCCGGCCCCTGTCCGATATCAGGCCATCGGAGCGGGCAGAACGTCTCTCACAACTCAATGGAGAGGATCCCCGCTTTGTCCAGGCAGTCCTTGATGCATCAGCAGACATCATCATGGAGCACCCGCTGGTCATTTCCGGTCTAGCAATCGTCGGGAAGGAGTTAGTGCTGCGGCCGGTTGATATTGTGATTGAGCGGGGCATCATCACCGCAATCGCAGAGAACAAAAATGCATCAGAGATGAAAAAAATATCCGGTAAAGATATTGGGGTAATTATCACGGATACCTGCGGGCGGTCATTCCGGCGCGGGCAGACCGGCAACGCCATCGGGTGGAGCGGGATACCTGCCATCCGCGACTTCCGCGGGGACGTTGACCTGTTCGGTCATGTGCTGAAGATAACGGAAGAAGCAGTCGTGGATGAGATCGCAGGGTTTGCAAATTTTGTCATGGGTGAGAGCAACAACGGTGTGCCGGCAGCCATCTTCCGCAACTGCCCGCAATGGACCGGCCATGACAACCTTTACTTTACAAAAGACGAGGACATCACGCGAAAGCTCTTAAAAAAAGAGATGTGTCAGTAAATGATGTTGAGGATTAAAATGAACACGCCGATGGCAGCAGATGCCGCCATGACGACCACCGGACTGATGTGCACCGCACGGCGGTCCTCGCTGTCGTAATAATTCACGAGCCCCGCAGAGGACATCAGTCGTCCGCCTTGTTTCTTTGCCATGCATATCTATTTCTTTTTTCGATATATAAAAGAGAGTCAGGACTGAATCATGGAGCACCCGCTGGTCATTTCCGGTAAAGCAATCGTCGGGAAGGAGTTAGTGCTCCGGCCGGTTGATATTGTGATTGAGCGGGGTATCATCACCGCAATCGAAGAGAACAAAAAAGCTTCTGATGCCTGGATCTGCCCCGCGTTCTTCAATGCCCACACTCACCTGGGAGACACGGTGGCAATGGACTGCGCATCATCCGGTGACCTTGTTGACCTTGTCACGCCTCCTTACGGCCTTAAACACCGGCTGCTCTCTGCAGCCTCCCGGGACGAGCTTGTCCGTGCAATGCGTTCCAGTATTGCCGGGATGGTGAGGCGTGGGACAGCGGGATGTGCGGATTTTCGTGAAGGCGGACCCAAAGGAGTGGCAGCGCTGCGGGAGGCATCAGAAGGGCAGAATTTCCGGTGCATCATCTTTGGCAGGGACGGTGGCGAGCATGCGGCAGAGGGAATGGGCATCAGCAGTGCCCGTGATAGTCCGGATATCGAACATCAGGTTGCGCAGGCGCGGTTAGAGAACAAAATAATCGCATTCCATGCAGGTGAGAAGGATTCGGGTGATGTGGATGCAGCCCTCTCCTTTGATCCCGACCTCATCATCCATGGAACCCATGCAACCCGTCGCCAGCTCCGCAATTGTGCCGAACGGGAGATACCGATCGCAATTTGTCCGCGATCGAACTGGACACTGGGCGTCACCGCCACCCCCAGTCACCCGCCGGTTTCTTTGATGCTTGATCTTGGATGCCGGGTATTTTTGGGAACCGATAATGCGATGTTTATCCAGCCTGATATGCTCGCAGAGATGGCGTTTGTCCACACCATCTACCGGATTGAACCATCCAAAGTGATGCGAATGGCTGTCGACGGGTCATCACTGGGGGGGGATCCATTTTTCATCTCTATTGGCGCGCGGGCAAACCTTTTTTCCCTGGATCCCCGGTTCTCAAATCTGCGCTTCTCAAAAAATCCCCTTGAAAGTATCGTAAAACGGGCTGATTCCGGCAACATCGGCACAAGTGTTTTTAATTCATAAATCCAATTAAAATGCCATGTTTGTTCCGGGTGATGCCCATGTTCTCTGATATCCTTGTTGCAATTGATGGCTCAAAAGCAAGCGAACAGGCATTAGCCTGCGCGGTCGGAGAGGCCGGTTTTCATGGCGCAAAACTCCATGTCGTGTACGTGGTGGAGACGGGACTTTTTTCCTCCCTGCCCGCGGACAACACCGTTGAGATCATGTTCAGTGCTCTGGAAAAAGAGGGAGAAGACGTTCTAGAAAAAGCCAAAACATTTGCCCTTGACAAAGGTGTCGTGGTCACCACACACATGAAGCAGGGTCATGCGGGCAACGAGATCATCTCCCTTGCAGAAGAAAAGAAGGCAAACCTTATTGTAGTCGGTTCACACGGAAAGAGCAAAGCGGACCGGCTCTTGCTGGGCAGCGTCAGCAACTATGTCGTCACCCACGGCATAATCACAACCCTGGTGGTGAGATCATAACAGAAATTTTTGTAAAGGACTATATGACATCAGACGTCGTGCACGTCGAGATCCCGGGCAACCGTGACGATGTCTTAAAGATTTTGAAGAGGACGGGAATATCAGGTGTCCCGGTAATAAAAAACAAGAAACTTGTCGGTATCATCACCCGCAAGGACCTGCTGCAAAAGCCAGAGGAGACCCAGCTTGGGTTGCTGATGACGACAAAACCGGTCACCATCTCCCCGGATGCAGATATCCGTGAGGCTGCCCGTCTTCTGGTCACCCGCAGGATCCGGCGGCTCCCGGTGGTGGAAAGCGGCAAACTTGTCGGTCTGCTCTCCGTTGCTGATATAATCCATGCAATCGCCCAGATGAAGATCAAAGAAGAGATAAAGGACTCCTTTATGAGCCAGACCTTTGCCCTCTGGGAAGAAACACCGCTCCCGGTTGTCGGCCGCGTTATGGAGATCTCCGGCGTGGATGCCATCCCGATCCTTGATGCAGAGAGCAGGTTGCAGGGAATAATTTCCGAGCGGGACCTCATCAGGACCTCAAGTATCGAGGACTCCGTTGGGGTGAGCGACTTCTCCAATGGCACCGATGATGACGAATGGACATGGGAGAGCATCCGGGATATGCATACATTGAGCTACAGCATCTCAAAAGTGCAGTTGCCCGACCGCCCGGTCAAGACTGCGATGGTGAAGAACGTTGTTGCCGTCCCGCAGAACGCAGAAGTGAGTGAATGTGCGTTAAAGATGCGTAGGGCGCGGGTTGACCAGCTGCCGGTGATTAATGGCGACAAGCGATTGGTTGCGATGCTCTATGACCGCGAACTCCTGAAAGTTCTCTGCAGACCTGCAGAATAACAACCTTTAAATTTCTGGATAATCTTCTAATAGTTAGGCGCTTTTAGATTATTTTTTAGCGTTTGATAAACTTTTTGGGGTGTTAATGTGCCTGAACAGTACCAGGAGTCTATGAAGGGGACAACCACCATCGGGCTGGTCTATTCCGAGGGGGTTATCCTTGCCACCGAGAAACGGGCGACCATGGGATACATGATTGCAAGCAAAAAAGCAAAGAAGGTCTATCAGGTGGCCGACCGCATCGGTATGACAACAGCGGGTGGCGTGGGCGATGCACAGCAGCTTGCCCGGATCCTTACGGTGGAATGCAGCCTGTACCAGATCCGGAGATCACGCTCGATCACTGTCGGAGCGGCTTCAACGCTGCTGTCCAACTATCTCAACCAGAACCGGTACTTCCCGTATTATGTCCAGCTCCTTGTCGGGGGCGTGGACGAACACGGCCCAAGTGTCTTTTCTGTTGATGCAATGGGTGGTGCCACAAAAGAAGAAGAGATCGTTTCGACCGGCTCCGGCTCCCCCATGGCATATGGTGTGCTGGAAGACCGTTTCAAATCCGGCATGACGGAAGATGAGGCCATCGATCTTTCAATCAGGGGATTGAAAGCTGCGATGAAGCGCGATGCCGGTTCGGGTGAAGGTGTCCATGTGGTGGTAATCACGAAAGACCACTACAAGGAACTGGACGAGGCAACCCTTAAAAAATATCTCGCACAAACCCCTGCATAACTTTTTTTAGGACGTTAATTCTATGCTGATTGAAGAACGGTTAAAGGAACTCAAAGAGAAGATCAACGAGAAAGTCCCCCGTGGGATCACGGTTTCACAGGTGGAGTTTGAAGGTCCGGAGCTCGTCATCTACACGGATGATCCCAAACGGTTTGCTGATGAAGCAGACTTAGTAAAAATTCTTGCCCGGGACCTCCGTAAACGCATTGTCGTGCGTCCCACAATCCTCGAAGACCCTGAAAAGGCCGCATCCGAGATACGGGCGGTGGTGCCGGAGACTGCGGGCATCACGGACATTTTTTTTGATCCCGATACCGGGGAAGTGCTTATCGAAGCGGAAAAACCCGGGGTCGTCATCGGCAAGAACGGTGCGACACTCCGGGAGATCACAAAACACATCGGGTGGACTCCCAAGGTTGTCAGGACACCCCCCATCGAGAGCTCGACGGTCAAACAGATCCGGCAGTACCTCAGGTCTGTCAATGAAGATCGCAAACTCTTCTTAAGGACCATCGGGCGAAGGATCCACCGGGACATTGCGGTAAAAGATGAGACCGGAAAGGAAACCCAGAATAAAAACCAGTGGGCCCGGGTCACCATGCTCGGCTGCTGCCGGGAAGTCGGGAGGGCAGCATTCCTGTTAAGTACCCCTGCAAGCCGCGTGCTGATCCACTGCGGTGAAAAACCGGACAACTCAAACGGCACCCCCTATCTGTATGTCCCCGAGATACACCCGCTCTCATCACTCGATGCAGTCGTGCTCACCCATGCCCACCTTGACCACTGTGCGCTCATCCCCCTCCTCTATAAATATGGGTATGAAGGCCCGGTGTACTCAACACCCCCCACCCGCGATCTCTCGGCAATGCTCCAGCTCGATTATCTTGATGTGATCAACAAGGAAGACCGGAAGATACCCTATAGCTCAAACGAGGTCAAGGAATACATCAAACACTCCATCACGCTCAATTACGGGAGTGTCACCGATATTGCCCCTGACATGAAGCTTACGTTCCATAACGCGGGGCATATCCTCGGGTCCGCCATCGCCCATTTCCATGTTGGCGACGGGATGTACAACATTGCATTCACCGGTGATTTCAACTACAGCAAAAGCCGGCTCTTCAACCCCGCCATCAGCCAGTTCCCCCGGCTCGAAGCCCTGTTTATGGAAAGCACCTACGGGGGCTCCAATGACTTCCAGCCTGCAAGGTCAGATGCAGAGATCAAACTCTACGAGACGATCAATATCGTCCTTTCACGCGGCGGAAAAGTCATTATCCCGGCATTTGCAGTCGGGCGTTCGCAGGAGGTCATGCTTGCTCTTGAAGAAGGAATGCGCCTTGAAAAGATACCGAAAGTGAAGATTTACCTTGATGGCATGATCCGGGAGGCAACTGCGATCCATACAACCTATCCTGAATATTTAAACAACGACCTGCGCAACCAGATATTCCGCGAAGGCATGAACCCGTTCCTTGCCGAATGCTTCCAGCAGGTCGACTCCTCAGAACTGAGAGAGAACGTGATGAATGGTGACCCCTGCGTCATCATCACTACGAGCGGGATGCTGAACGGGGGACCGGTGATGGAGTACCTGACCAACCTCGCCCAGGACGCAAAGAATGCGCTGGTCTTTGTAGGTTACCAGGCAGACGGGACTCAAGGGAGGCGGATCCAGAAAGGGTGGCGGGAAGTCCCGCTGGGCAGGAAGGGGACGATCACGATCAACCTTGAAATCACAACCATCGACGGTTTCTCAGGCCACTCTGATCGGAGGCAGCTGATGAACTATGTCGGGCAGGTCCAGCCCAAACCCGAGAAGATCTTCTGCATCCACGGGGATGAAAACAACACCATTGACCTTGCGAGTTCCATCTACAAGCGGTACCATATCGAGACGCACTCCCCGATGAATCTCGAAACATACCGCATGGTCTGAGATGAGAGACCGCATCCCTCTCTGTTTTTGCGCATTTACCATCATGGCACTCTCCAACGCGATTGTGCCGGTTTTACCGTTAATCGGGGATGGAGCGGCAATGCAGGGGGTGCACCTAATCCGTTCCGGAGCTGTAATATCCGCGATCTCCGGTCTTCTCCTTTTGATCGCGACAGGACTCTTCTGGATACTGCTGTTCAGGTTCATTGAGGGGTTAGCAGCCGGGATATTTATCGCATCCGCGCTTGCATGGATAAATGAACAGACCGATCATGTATCCCTCTCCGGATACTTCATGGCAACCTTAAATGCCGGCCTGATCTGCGGGCTTGTCGTGACCGGGTTTCTGGCATCATACTTTGATTTCGGGAAAGCAGGAATTGCTCTTTTCTTCGGGATGGCTTTGCTGGGAAGTGTCCTTATCGTTCTTATGCGCACCGGTGAAGTAGTACCACGTGACCGGAATATGCGTCTGGGAGAGCCGGCATATACAAGGATTCTGCGGTTCATTAGGGAATACCGCTGGCTCTGGTTATCAGCCATCATCGTTACGGGGGCAACCGGCGTTGTCACTTCCCTCTATCCGGGTTTTTCTCATGAGATCCCCCAGATGACGGCAATGTATATCTCCGCCATGAACATCGGTACAATTGCAGCAGTGATCATCGCCTCCCGGTTTGTTCTCCCTCCAATTCCTGCCATCAGGACAAGTGCGGTTATCATAGCAGCCTCGGTCTTCGCCTGCTACTTCACGCCATGGGGTTTCATCTGTGTGGGCGCGGCAGCGGGTGTTGTGATGATTGCCCAGATGGCGTTTTTGTCTGAATCCGAGTCTCATCAGGGGACGGTAATGGGCATATATACTACCGCAAGTTATGCCGGCATGTCAGTACTTCCGTTTATCGCAGGTCTGGTAGCAGAGAACAGTTCCTATTTTATGGCGTTCTTATTCACTATTTTTGCCGTGCTCACGGTTCCATTCACCATTGGCAGGTGCACCTGTAAGAAAAGAACGGGTGCAACCAGCACTTCGACGGGGAAGCAATAGATTCATCTCTGCTTACGGTAAAATTCGTGCATGCACACGCGGTTCGCCCAAAAAATCCTCATTATTACTCTTGTAGTTACCCTCTTCGTTCCCGCTGTAATGGCGGAGGAAGCACTCGATTGGTATATGCGGGGGGAGAATGCAGCAATAACCGGAAATTATGCAGATGCGATCGAGTATTATGACCATGCGATTGCGGTCGATCAGAAGTATGCTCAGGCATTATCAGGCAAGGCATACTCACTCAACCAGATAGGGAATTTTACCGGAGCACTCGATTCTTCACAAACGGCTCTTGCGATCCGGCAGGACAACCGTGCATTGAATGCACGAGCATACGCGCTTTTTAAACTTCAGCGGTACGATGAAGCGGTCACTGCCTATGACACACTCTTTAAGGTGCAGACAAATCTCCCGGAACCCTACTGCAACCAGGGTGTCGCGTACGAGCAGATGAACAAGTCCGAGAAAGCAATTATCGCTTTTGATACCTGTGCACACTTGGACCCGTCAAATATTTTTCCTTGGTACAATAAAGGGCGGGCATTGTTGTCGCTAGGAAAACCGCAGGAGGCACTTGATGCGTTCAACCGCTGTACCCAGATCACAATTTCTGATGCAGAAGTCTGGAATTACAAAGGGGTCGCTTTCCTTGAGCTGGGAAAATATCAGGACGCCCTTGATTGTTTCAAGTCCGCACTGAGTATCAACCCTGCATATGATGAGGCAAAAAAGAACTCAGATCTCGCGGTGAACCGGGCACAGGTGTATACGATTAAGGGATCCCCGCTTCCCACAACAGAACCCACTCCCGTGATAACGAGTCCTGAACCTGTTCAGGTTGTAACAGGAATTACCGTCCAAGCAAACCTTGTCGCCACCACGGAGATGGCCACCGCAACTCCTGAACAAACAGGTTCTGGAACTCCTGCAACGACGACATACACCCCTCTGCCGGCGTGGGCAACACTGGCA
>JAPKXV010000179.1 GCA_026394635.1 Methanoregula sp.
GACGGGACCGTTATGAACCAGGACAACCCGGGAGATAGTGTTCTCCCCATCACCGCACGGCAGGACCGGATTCCGGTGTACCTTCCAAAGAAGATCAGGAAGCTCGACCGGAGAATAACCGTGCTTGAAGAGCGGGGGCGGTCCTGATGCCGCGCCGGCAGACAACCGTTGAACGGGACATCCCGCTCTTTATTGTCCCGCACATGATCATGACGCGGATCCGCAGGCATGGCGAGAACCTTGAGCGGGTGATCGTCCGGAAGCCCGACAGCCATTATTACAACATCAGCATCCGGACCCGGCCGGTAAAACGGGAGCTCAAGGAGAGGGGAGCCGGTGCCGGAACATCGGCGCGGGTTTGTGGAGCTGATGAGGGTGAGCGGGTATGACGAGAGGACGGCCGGTAACAAAAGCGCTGGACGAAGCACTTCTGATTGCGAAGACGAGAGGTGATGTCATGAAGTTTTGTCCTGATACAGAGAGCGCGTGCGATATGATGATCCGAACTTCCGTTCATCTGGTTTTTGTCCGGATAAAAAGAGTCTGTAAAATCCGGTGCACAAAAGAAGAGATCGGGGCGGAGTTACAGGAATGGATCATCCTGCTCCGCTCGTTTCCTGTTTCGGAATCCATCCTCTGCGAGCTCTGGGTGTACACCAAGCAAAACTCATGGCGGTACTTCCGGGTCGGGAGTTCCGGTCTTGAGGAGATTGGCCGGGATGGAAACCCGGTACGCCAACCGGAAAAGGGGCCTGCCATAACCGGCAGAGATGTGACTGAGGGAGAAGCAGGGACTACCCCGGCGTAAAAGCTGCCTGTCGGATTCACTATCACCACCCCTTTTTCGGGTGTGATTGGACTTACGGGGGTGATCAGATCGGTCCTCGTCGGTGGGGGATCCTCAGGTGACCTGTTTGGAGGCATTTTTCAGGACTAATTCGCCAAAACATAGGAATAATGTTTCAGGAACTCTTCAATTTGTCGAGTTTTCAGGGTATCCGGGGCTGTATTATGGCCGGAAAAAAGACCAAATAGGCCCAATTGCTGGCAGGATCGGTTGCCGGGTTGGACTGTAGTGCCTGAACACGGAAAAACTATCGTTTTTCTTAAAAAATATCAGGTACTCTAGGAAGTTCGGGATCCGTAATTATTGACGCCCCCTCACTTACGGGAAGAAAGCCTGTTTTGGATCAAACATTTTCCAGTTATTTACATTACCGACAAAAGTCACAGTTTTTGTCAGAGATAACATCCGTTAGATTTGGGGGATGACCCCACTTAAAAAAGATCCCTCACACAGTTGGCCATACCTGAAAAATTATGACGTCATGTATAAAGAAAATATTTCATCACGTTCATGGGGGCTTCGGCATGTCGAACCATCCGGATTGAGAAGGAGAAAACAAAGAGATTGCGTTTTAAAGTGCGAGGGGAGGGAGTTGAACCCGCGAACCCCTTCGGGAACGGATCTTGAGTCCGCCTCTGTTGGCCACTTAGATACCCTCGCTTAAGAATAGATTGGATGCCGGAATGTAAAAGGCTTTGCGTTTTGATTGAGGGGTCTCTTATCCAAACCGGGTCAGGAAATCTTACGTCTATCACGGTTACCCGTTTTTGATCTTCCCTGAAATGTGATTATTGGACGGGCATGGTATGAGAGGTACCACGAATCTATTTTCTTTTTATCATCATCGAAGTATCCCGGAGTTCTCTTACATGAAATCAGCAAGCCCGAGCTGGTGGTGCTTTTCTATTCCGAACGTGGAGGTGATCGCAAGATCGAGAACATCAACCCGCTGGCACGTATATTCTGAGACATGGTATTTCGAGCAGAGAGCCTTTGACATCTCCAGGTACTTTTTGACCGATCCTTCGTGAACGGTTGGCACGATGTTGCCGTTACAGATTCCTTTGCCCCGGAACCGGGTACATTTACCGGAGAGGGGCATCCTGCGGAAGGTTGTATTACATTTGGTGCACCTGAACTTCTGCTTGGAGAATGCAGAAAGATTGCCCATAAGATCGGGTATAAAGTGAGTGGTAAGAACGCGCTCTGCTACATCGTCAACATCGACGGCACGGATCCGCTCTGCAAGGGCCAGCTCTGCCTCCAGTTTCTCCGGCATCGTCTTGAGCTTTGTATACGTGGATTCCAGAGGACCTGCAGATATATCGGAGGTGTCGTGGGTAAACGAGAAGCCCTCAAGCTGCTCAGGAGTGCCAATCCGGTGCTCGACACGGTCAATGAGCGATTCGATCTCCTTTGGTTTTGCAAACCTGATTGCAGCAGTATACAGTTCAAGCGGGTACCGTGAGCATACGTCCACGTTCAGGCTTTCCTTATCAATTTCTGCCGGGTCGATCCTGCTTGTCAGGACAAGGGGGGCGTCCATGGAACCGCCCCGCGTCTCTGGCAGAAAGGATCGTGAAAAGTTGATCAGGCCATCGAGGAGGAGCATGATACAGTCCTCATCTCCATCACACTGTCCGGTGAAGATCCCGTTTGCCACGAGAGTATGATCATCGGCAACCGTGATGCAGTACACCCGCTCTTCCGGTGACGGGACGGTCTCCATGGTCCTGATCGTGTCGGTGATCAGGGTTGCACCCTCATACACCGGAACGGGATCCCCCTCCCGGATCTCTATCGCGCGAACCTTGCGGAGGTAATTTGTATCCCATACCAGCATTGCATGGTCGGGAGTGACAACAAGCTCCTTACCCCGTGACGTTACAAACCGGATAAGCGCCGCAGGGGAACGATGGATCGAAACAGATGTGATGCGCCGGAGGTGCATCAGACCGCTGGTGTCGACCGTGCGGGTGTACCATGGTTGCGCCGGATCTGAATAATAGGTGCCAAGCCGGTCGATCCCGGGTTTGCTGACATCAAAATTTTCAAGCACAAATCGACAGATGGTTACCTTTTTCCAGCGGGACTGGTCAAATACTTCGATCTCAGTATCCCCGAAAAAGCAGTTCCGGCGCTTTGCCGCATGGAAGAACGGATGCGCATAGCCGACATTTGCCCGGGTAAACCCGACGATCCGTGCAAGAACCCCGGCGCTCGTATGAGGGGCGAGTCCGATGACAAGGTGCCCGACAAGGTCGGTTCGGGTTCTCACGTTATAAAACGGCGGGAGCTGATAACAGCTGGTGAGCAGATCGTCCATAAACCCGGCAATCTTAATCATATAATCGGCGCATGATTCTGAGACAAGGATATCCTGCGGGTGAAGTTCGAACACCTGTGCCCCGTTCTGGAGGTCGTACCCGTGAATATCCCGTATATACCCCAGTTCCCGGAACTTTTCAACACCGACTCCCACTTCATCCGGCCTGATATGGGTGACCGGGAGGTCGATCATGTCAAACCGGGTCGTGCCGTCTTTGAAAACGAAAATATCCTGCTTTGCCCGAAGCACTCCTTTTTCCATTGCTTCAACAGTCTTTTCCCGGGAGATCACCCCTTTTACCCCTTTTACCAGCGCAATGCTGTCGGGTTTCAGACCAAGGCGCTCCATTGTCTTTGCATATTCCCCTTTTACGTTGATGCTGACTCTCTGGGTGCAAGAGGTGGGGACATGACATCCCGGGCACCGGTCAAGGTCAGTTTCACGCCCGCATTTCTGGCAGGTGAATACGGGGATGGTGTGTGCACTGCAGGAGGGGCACCGGTTCAGGTACGTGATCCCCCCACACCCGGTGCACCGGCGCTTTCCCACGTCGATCTCTATAACACCGCCTTCCTTCTGGAAATCGATCCCCACAAAGCTCGTGTCTGTTTCGGGGGCATGGTTCGACGCTTCCTGGAATGAGCGCCGGGACCCCCCGGATTCGCCAAGAGGAAAGAGTACGTGCGGGGGGGGATTCATCTTGCGGGGTTTTGACTTCCCGGGCCGGCCCATACGCCCGCCGATTCGCGTCCCTGCCCGCGACCGTATCTTAAAACCGCTCAAATGGGAGACGAGTGCAAGCGAGTCCGTCTCTGCCGGTTCCCCGCCCGCATTAATTTTTTTAAGGTCGGCACCGAGCCCAAGGCAGGCGATGAATGCACGGTAATCCTTCACCACCACGTTTCCGTCACGTAGTGTGTGCGGAAGGAGGATCTCTTCGAGAAGGGATCGTATTTCGGGATTATCGGGGAGGAACAGGTTCCCGTCCCGAATGGCTCCTGCTGCAGAGACCTGACCTGATCGCAGGTAAGGTCGTCCCAGAACCATGTATAATCGGGGTGAAGGGGCACCCCGTTTGTTGCAAATGCGATCGCCTCCTCCTCGTCTTTCGGATGCCGTTTGCCCCCCTCCATAAGCCACCACTCTTCGCAGTATACCGATGGCACAAGGGGGTGGTTGTTCTCAAGAAACTCCCCGAATGAGATAAGGATCTCGCCGACATCGAGTATCCTGTCGACCTGATCGGCAAGCCGGAGCGCTGTGGATGTATCATCGATACGAAGGACTTCCCCGCTCTTCAGTCTCACGGTGGGGCCCTGGATCGTGTCGACCGGTACTACACCACACGCTTTGCCGGGGCGCTCGGTCTTCATCTGGGTACCAACTGCGAGAAA
>JAPKXV010000251.1 GCA_026394635.1 Methanoregula sp.
ATCGGGAGCCTTTTCAGTGTTCACGATCACGATCCCTCCCTTCTTGACACCCAGAAATACATTCACATCTTTGATCAGCGTGCTGTCCTGCACGATGATGTAATCCGGCTCATAGACCTGGCTCCGTTTCCGGATCTTTTTGTTATCGCACCGTACAAATGCCTGCACCGGTGCCCCGCGGCGCTCAACGCCGAACGCAGGCAATGCCTGTGCAAAGACGCCGCCCTCGAATGCGGCGATGGCAATCAGTTCGGCAGCGGTGACAGATCCCTGCCCGCCCCTGCCGTGGATACGCAGCTCTTTCAAGAAAAATCCCCAGTAATCTTACATGATAAATCAATATAAATCTACAGATCCACTGCGAGCCCGAGGATGTCAGGTATCCCGGAGAATACGTCGTGCGCAATCCGTGCAAGCCCGCGGGAGGCGCACCATTCGTCATAGACGGTAACTTCCCGGTCCAGGAGCCGCCGGACTTCGGGAGCGATGACCGGTGCAAGGGAGCCGGCAAGAGCGATCCGCGCCTTTCTGTTCAGGAGGAGCATCGCCGCGCACTCCATTGCGGAGAACATCGCAATGGTCCGCATCCGCTCCTCCGCCGGCACCGTAAAGTCCACGCCTGCATGCTGGAATGCCTCATTTGCCGTGCACTCCCCGGCATCAATGCGCCGTATTGCATCGACATCGAGCGCCCCGTGCCGGGTGCCGGGTGCAAAGATGCAGGCATCGAATGCCCCGGTGATCTTTCCGTTGATCACAAGGAGCGTAACGGTGTTCGAACTCACATCGGAGACGATCACTTCGTTCCCGAGCGCGTGGCAGACCTCGTACGCGATGCCGACTTTCTCCGGGCTTGACTGGTGCGAATATACCTTGAACCGGGAATCGCAGGGTGTACTGCGGTGGAGTCCCGGGATGACGACTGCAGGGATCCCGCTCTTTTTCACTTCGTCAAATACCCGTGTCCCCCCGCCGATATGTTTGCCCGCTCCCTCCCGGCTGACGAGCCCCCGGTTGTTCACGTTATTAATCGAGGTAATTTTTGAAAAGTTGTCCCCCATGGAATAGGAGAGCGCGATGCCCTCGATCTCATCGGGCGGGCACAATGCAGCAAGGTCAGGGATGGTAAAAGAGGTCGCTTCTTCCCGCGATATCTTGAACTCTTTTATTGTCGTGGCAAAGCGCATCGCGGTCGTGCCGTGATCGATCCCGATGAACATAGCAGTAATCCTATAGCATGGATGACATAATTATGTATGATGTTCGATGTCGTAACGGGCGGTGCCGGGTTCATCGGTTCCCACCTCGTTGACGCGCTGGTTGCGCGGGGCGACCGTGTTACGGTTATCGATTCACTTGCTGCGGGGTCAAAAAACAATATCGCCCGCCACCTCGAAAAAAACCGGGTGGACCTGGTAGTCGCCGATCTCCTGTCTGATGGGTGGCAGAAAGAGTTTGAGGGTGCTGACCGGATCTACCACCTTGCGGCGGACCCCGATGTGAGGCAGAGCGCACTCTCTCCCGCAGGCCCGGTCAATAACAACATCCTTGCCACATTCCGGGTCCTCGAAGCGATGCGGTTCCATCATGTCCCCGAAATTGTCTTCACCTCCACATCGACCGTCTATGGCGATGCAACGGTCATCCCGACCCCGGAGGAATACGCCCCGCTGGAACCCGTCTCCGTCTATGGCGCGAGCAAACTCGCCTGCGAGGCGCTGATCTCGGCGTATTGCCACTCGTTCTCCATGAGGGCGTGGAACTTCAGGTTTGCCAATATCATCGGCTCCCGCAGCGGCCACGGGGTTATCACCGATTTTGTTACGAAGCTAAAAAACAACCCCCGCGAGCTGGAGATCCTTGGCGACGGGAAGCAGGTAAAATCCTATCTTGACGTGCAGGAATGCGTGGACGCGATGCTCTTTGCCGTTGACCATGCAGGTGCGAAAGTAAATACCCTCAACATCGGGTCGGAAGACTGGATCGATGTGAAGACCATCGCGGATATCGTGGCAGGGGAGATGCGGTGCTCCGGTGCCAGGTACCGTTTCACCGGGGGAGAACGCGGCTGGGTCGGCGACGTTCCCAAAATGCAGCTCTCGCTCTCCCGGATCAAAGCGCTGGGCTGGAGACCGCAACGGGGTTCAGAAGAGAGCGTGCGGATGGCTGTCAAGGCGATACTCGCTGAACCGTAGGCAGGGATGACCGTGAAGTACATCGTGATCTGCGGGGACGGCATGGCGGACGAACCGCTCGAAGAGCTCGGCGGGAAGACACCCCTTGAGCACGCACGGACGCCGAACCTTGACCGGATGGCGCGGGACGGTGCCTGCGGCATGCTCCGCACCATCCCCGAAGGGTTTGAAGCAGGCAGCGATATTGCAAACATGTCGATCCTCGGGTACGACCCCAAAACGTACTATACGGGCAGGGGGCCGCTCGAAGCGATGAGCATGGGCATCGATCTCAAACCCGATGATATCGCATACCGGTGCAACCTTGTCACCATCGGTGAGGGGCTGATGCAGGACTTCTCTGCCGGCCATATCTCCAGCCCGGAAGGTGCGGCGCTCCTTGCATCACTCCAGGAGGAGGCTCCTTCTCTTCTCATCAAACCCGGCGTAAGCTACCGCAACCTCATGGTCGTCCCTCATGGCAACGGCTCCTCATCAACGCCACCCCACGACATCGTGGGAAAACCGGTTGCCGGATATCTCCCGACAGGTCCGGATGCGAAGATCCTTGCGCAGTGCATGGAGACCAGCCGGAGGGTGTTTGCCACGCACCCGGTGAATGCTGCACGAAGAAAAGCAGGCAAACCCATGGCGACGCAGGTCTGGCCATGGAGCGGGGGGCACAAACCGGCGTTCCCGCACTTTGAGAAGAAGTACGGGAAGAAAGGGGGGATTATATCGGCAGTCGACCTCCTGAACGGGATCGCACGCTGCGCCGGCATGGAAGTCATCACCGTCCCGGGAGCGACCGGCTACCTTGACACCGATTACGCGGCAAAGGCACGGTATGCCCTCGATGCGATCCGGCACCTTGACTTCCTCTATATCCACATTGAAGCACCGGATGAGGCCGGGCACCTCGGGAACATTGAAGAGAAGGTGACGGCGATCGAACGGGTGGACGGGGTTGTCGGCATGGTCCTTGACGGGTTCGATGGCGTGGTTGCCGTGCTGCCCGATCACCCGACCCCAATCCGGGTGAAGACGCATACCCGTGACCCGGTGCCGTTTGTTGTCCGGGGAAGAGGGACTGACACGACCCGGCGGTTCACGGAGCGCGAGGCGCAGGGCGGGAAGTTCGGCATACAGGATGCAGTCGGTTTCCTGGAATTCCTGTTCAGCTGAACCGGTTCAGGCATGGGTGCCGTAACGTAAGGAAAAACGCCTGCTCCGGGATTTTATCCCGGCCCTACATGGCATCAGTCCCCTGCATCATCACCATTCAGTGGGGGTAACTTTCATCATTTGCCCGGCGGCGCAGG
>JAPKXV010000208.1 GCA_026394635.1 Methanoregula sp.
AACGCTGATACGTATGCGAAAGTAAAAATCAGGTACTATCTATGAAAGAGCGTTCCCGCACCCCGCAGACCAAAAAGATCGCCCGCGAGCGTATAGCGGTGCTCTTTTCCCAGGCAGAGGCAAGATTTTCCACGCAGCCCGAATTGAGCAGCCGGTACGTTGAGATTGCACGGCGGATAGCGATGCGCCAGCGGATCCGGATCGACCGCGATCTCCGGCGGCAGTTCTGCCGGAACTGCTCCTCGTTTCTCGTACCGGGGAGAACCTCGCGGGTGCGGATTTGTGATGGCAATGTGGTGGTCACCTGCCTGGCCTGCAAAAAAAAACGACGGTACCCATTAGGGAGGGATGCTGGCCATGGACAATGACCGGTCGATGCAGGACTTAAAACCAACCGTCTGGATTGGAAAGTCTGGCTGCACCGACACCATGATCGATGAGATTAAAGCCCAGCTCAAAAAGCGCACACCCATCAAGGTGAAATGGCTGCATAATACCGATATCGACCCCGAGGCAATCGCACACCGGACAGGAGCAGATCTCATCGGGGTCAGGGGAAGAACCCTCGTGCTTGCCCGGCGCAAAAAAACAGGGCGTTCTTCATAATGGTTTCTTGGGAACCGCTGACTTTTTTCACTCGAAATATATATGTGCTTACTTCACAAATAAGATAAGACTGTTATTTATTACAGCAACAGTGAGGTCCAGATATGACAACCGTGTACGATGTACCGGCTGACCTTCTTATCCGAAAGGTCGCAGAAGCGCTCAAGTCCCGGCAGGAGATCAACCCGCCGGCGTGGGCGTCTTTTGCAAAGACCGGTGTCCATAAAGAGATGCCCCCCGAGGATCCGGACTGGTGGTATGTCCGCTCGGCGGCAGTATTGAGGCGCGTGTACGTGGACGGTCCTTTGGGAGTCCAGCGGATGCGCAGCTTTTACGGTGGGAAAAAGAACCGGGGCTCCAGGCCAAACGCATTCCGCAAAGGCAGCGGCTCAATCCTGCGCAAGGCGCTCCAGCAGCTCGAAGCGTGCAAATTTATTCTGCACGACAAGACCGGGCGGCGTCTCTCTCCGGAAGGGCACTCGTTTATGGATGCGATGGCACTGGATACGGTGAAAAACCCTCCCGCGCCGGTCCCAAAGAAGGTACAGCCGCACAAGGCAGAGCCAAAGAAAGCTGAAACAGGCAAGCCTGAGAAGAAAGCGTCAGGAAAGAAACCAGAGCCAAAGAAATCGGAGAAATCCGATGCGCCCAAAGCCGAACACAAGAAGGTCGAGGGAAAAGAAGCAAAGAAATCTGAAAAGAAAGAGTGACGGGATCACGTATGGGAGACAACGAGCTGGCCGAAATCCGGAAGAGGAAAGTGGCGCAACTGCAACAGCAGTCAGCAGACCAGCAGCAGGGGATGCAGGAAGAGCTCGAACGTCAGCAGCGACAAAAATCCCAGTTACAGATGGTGCTCATGCAGATCCTGGAGCCGGATGCCCGGGAACGCTTAAACACCATCCGGCTGACCAAACCGGATTTTGCCGGTGCGGTTGAGCAGCAGCTGGTCCAGCTCGCCCAGAGTGGAAAGCTGCGCCAGAAGATCACCGATGCACAACTCAAGGAGTTGCTCCGGCAGCTTGCGCCAGCCAAACGGGATTACTCGATTACGCGAAAATAATGAGAGCGGGAGTACTATACAGCGGTGGAAAGGACAGTTCCCTTGCAGCAATGATGCTGGGTACGTATTATGAGATCGAACTTAACACGTTCGTTTTCGACTCCGCCCGAACCATCCCGTCTGTTGAGGCTGCGGCGCGTGCGCTGGGGTTTCCCTTAAAAAAAAGAATATTTAAAGAAGGATTGTTGAACGAGGCGGTGGATCTGGTGACACAGAATGGGTTTCCCAATGACGCGATCAATGGTGTTCACCGCACCGCTGTTGAATCTCTCTGCAGCGAGTACAGCGTCGTTGGTGACGGCACACGGTTTAATGACCGTGTCCCGATGCTTACCCGGTCAGAGGTGCAGAGCTTGGAAGGCCGGACAAAATGTTCGTATGTCCGTCCTCTCCTTGGCTACACAAAACCCGAGGTTGACCGGCTCGTTAAGCGTTTTCTTGTCGTCCGGTACGGTGAAACGGGGACGATTGAAAACGGCGATTATGAATCAGAGATCCGGGAGGCATGCCGGAACAGGGGTATTGATCCCACGGTACTGTTTCCTTCCTGCCATGACCAGTCACTGGTCGTGGGGAAAAAAGCAGGCAGTACATAACAGGTGACCGATATGAGCAAACTGAGTAAAGGAAGAAAAATTCGTCTTGCAAAGGCATGCGACCAGAACCGGCGTGTGCCCCAGTGGGTAATGGTCAGAACAAAGCGCAACGTTGTTGCGCATCCCAAACGGCGCAACTGGCGCAAAAGCACATTAAAGGTGTGAGCGATGGCAGAGAAGTTGCAGGAGCACATCTATATCATCCCCTTACGGGACGCCCGCAGGGCGCCGCGGTGGAAGCGCAGCAACGCCGCGATCAAGGACATCAGGAAATACCTTGCAAAGCATATGAAGAGCGAGGACGTCAAGCTCGACAAGGGCATCAACGAGAAAGTCTGGGAACGGGGGAGCACCAAGCCACCCACAAAGATCCGTATCCGCGCCATGAAGATGGAAGACGGGCAGGTCCAGGCGGAGCTCGCTGAGGAATCGTAACGGTATGGAACGGACATCCACATGTGCCGGCGACCCGAATATCGGGGTTTTCTGCCGTGTATTTGACGATATCGCGGTTTTGCCTCCGGAATCTCCTGAGGAGTTCAAACAGGCAGTCCGTACTGCACTTGATGTCGAACTGGTCGAGACGCTGGTCCAGGGCAGCACGATCATCGGGTCACTTCTCGCCGGCAACAACAAGGGGTTCGTGGTAAGCGGGCTTGCCACACAAGACGAGATCGCGAAACTTTCTGAGCACCGTGAGGTCATGCTCCTTACCGGCACCATGAATGCTGCCGGCAACGTGATCCTTGCAAATGACACATTTGCCATCATCCACCCGGAGATGGAAAAAGAGATGGCAGAAGAGATCGGGGCATTTCTCGGTGTTGAGGTGCTGCAGAAGTCCCTTGGCGGAGTCAAGACTGTCGGGATGGCAGGCGCTGCCACCAGCAAAGGTCTCCTTGTCCTTCCCCGGTCATCCGAGCAGGAGATCGCACGGCTCGAGGCGTTCTGCAAAGTCCCTGTCGGTACCGGGACTATCAACATGGGCAGCGGGCTTATTGGCACCGGCCTTCTCGTGAACGCACAGGGGTACCTTGCAGGATCCGAGACAAGCGGGTTTGAACTGGGCAGAATTGAGGATGTATTCGGATTTCTGGAGTAAATGAGCAGGAATTTTGAAATTTTGGAGTGAGTTGTATGGAAGAGAAGCAGTTTGAAGTAAAAGGCACATTTCTGATGGGTGAAGCCTGGAAGCCTTATACAAAAATGATCAAGGCACCCAACGAGAAACAGGCACAGGAGCGCACGTTTGCGGTTATCGGCAGCAAACACAACCTTAAGCGAAGGTATATCAAAATCGATGGCGTAACCCTGATTAATGGTGCATAACGTGGAACAGATGGACGAGCGGGAACTTCTGACCCTTGAGCACTACCTCAAGGAATATGGTCAACAGGCAGAAATTTTTGCCCGCCAGCTGGAACTGCTGGTGAACGGGAGGATGGAGGCGCTTGCTGCTATCGAAGCACTGCAGGGAATACACGATGCAGCCGATGGTACGGTGCTGCTCCAGATCGGTGCCGGTGCAAGTGTCCGGGTTAAAGTACTTGAACCTGATACTATCCTTCTCAACATTGGGGCTGATGTAATCGTGGAACGGACCAGCAGGGATGCGGTTGAATTTTTAAAAGACCGGGTCATGGAGATGGAAGCCTCGGAAAAGAAAGTGGCTGAGGCGCTCAACCGGCTCCGGTCCCAGATGAACGAGATCGCAAAGCGAATCGAGCAGGGATACCAGCAGACTGTCCAGTCTGAACGGGTGGCACAGCCAGCTGCTTTGGGCGAACAGGACGAATAAGGCAGGACGGCGTGCATGTTCGGGGGGCTTCGCGAACGATTGCAGGCTGCCCGTGCCCAGCTTGCCGGGAGCATCCAGACTGCTGCAGCGCCCGATCCGGAAAAAAACAGTTCCCATTTTCCGTCCTATTCCGCTTCCTTGGAACAACCCGTTCAGCCAGCCTCTCCTGCAACCCCCACCCTAGCCAGCAAAGTCAAAACCTTCATCATCGACCGTGAGCTGATCATATCAGAAAAAGAGATCGCCGGTGCACTCGATGAACTTGAGATCACGCTTCTGGAAAGCGATGTGGCGCTGCCGGTCACCGATGCGGTCATTGCCCATGTAAAAAAAGACCTTATCGGGAAACACCGGCGGATCGGGCAGTCGGTGGACTCTCTTGTTGTCGGTACGTTAAAAGCGGCACTGCTCAATGTACTGGGGAAGGGATTTGATCTCACGGAATATATCACAAACCACGAACATCCTGTGAAAATTCTCTTTACCGGTGTAAACGGCACGGGCAAGACCACGACCGTGGCAAAGATTGGCTTTTTTTTAAAACAGAGAGGATTTACCGTTGTAATCGGTGCCGGCGACACCTACCGTGCCGGTGCTATCGAGCAGATTGAGGTGCATGCCCAACG
>JAPKXV010000234.1 GCA_026394635.1 Methanoregula sp.
TATATTCTTCAATGTACCCAGCAGATGGAGACAGCTGCAGGGAGTAATACCGTCATCATGCTTGAGCGGGGAAATCTGGTGCATGCAGGGCATCCTGCCGATGTTTTTCCAAAACTCGAAGGAACAGGGTATTACCCGCTTTCGTGGAGGGTGGGATTGTGAAAGTCGTCCTTGATGATGTTATGTTAAAGCGGCAGAACTTTTCTCTGGTTGCACGGGGTGAATTCCTTGAGGGAATCCATCTCATCACTGGTGCCGTAGGTAGCGGAAAGTCAACCCTCGCCCTTGCGATTGCAGGTAATTTCCCCACTGAGCACGGCAGAATATCCCGGGTTGGACTCGGTTCAATGATGATCTCGATCCAGTTCCCCTAGTACCATGTAACAGGAATGACCCAGAAAGAGGAGTGCATTTCGTGGGGATGTGAGCCGGAAGAATTTTTTTCATCACCAGATCTTCTTGGAAGAGAAGAACAATCCCCCTTTGTAATCAGCAGGGGAGAACTCAAACGATTCCACCTGTCCTGTGTCCTTAAAAAACACTACGATCTCCTCCTTCTCGATGAGCCATTCAGCTCGCTCGATTGTGAGAGCAAACAGGTATTCTGTCACCATTTATTACACCGTAAAAAAGGTGTGATCATCATATTCACTCACGAAGAGATGTTCCTTCCACACGTTGACAGGATTTGGGAGATCATCAACGGGGTACTCTATGATCGGGGTGCCCTTCCCGGTGCACTCCCACGGTGGGCGGGAGCACCACCGCATATAAAAAAGATGATCGAAAAGGGAAAAACTCCGAACAATATTTCGTACGAAGATGTGCTGGAGGCGGCATGCAGGACGTAAGGATCCGGATCTGTGCCGGGGCAATTCTCAGTTGTTCAGCATTTATAAGCCTGTACGGTGCTGCTGCAGCACTGCTCTGGTGGCTCATATTTACCCCCGGACTGAAGTCAATTGTGCGTATCCGCTCTTTTTTAGGGATTATTTTTATGATCGCTATCATCGCAATCATACTGCAGATTCTGCAGGGATCGGGGATCTCCTATTTTGGCCGGATGACGGTCATCATCCTAATCGGTATGTGGCTGGCAGCTGAATATCAACCCGGAGAATTCTTACAATTCGGCGTTTGGCTTTTGGGTGATTATATCGGATTTGAACTGGGGCTTATCGCGGAAATGGCAATGCAGTCATTTGTGACGCTTCGTGTTGATCTTGACCACATACGTATGGCTTTGCACGTGAAGGGGATTCCCGAAACCATAAAAACCATTATCCCAACCGGAAACCTCCTCATCCACCGCGAACTCTTTCGGGCAAAAGATAACGCGGATCTCCTTGCAGTACGGGGATACCAGTATGGCGGGACATTAACGCCGGTGTTTTTCACCTGCAAACGCGATATTGTTGCCGGACTTTGTGTTGTGATTGTTGTAATTGTCACACTTTTCCCGTTCGTGAATTTTTTATACTTCGACAGTGAAGTCCTGAGAGGCTTATTATGATCATACCCGAAGCCTGAGGTTACGCTATGCATACTGCCACCCCTCCTGCAGTCAATATTACTGATACAACGTTGAGGGATGCCCACCAGTCCCTGATTGCAACCCGGCTTCGGACAGAGGACATGGTCCCACTCGCACAGGCAATCGATGAATGCGGTTTTTTTTCTGTTGAGGCATGGGGCGGTGCGACATTTGATACGTGCATCCGTTTTTTGAATGATGATCCATGGGAACGGCTCCGTTCGCTCAAGGCTGAACTGAAGCACACCCCAATCCAGATGCTCCTTCGCGGACAGAACCTTGTCGGCTACCGCCATTACCCGGATGATGTGGTTGATCGCTTCGTTGCTGCTGCCCATAAAAACGGGGTTGATGTATTCCGCGTTTTCGATGCCCTGAATGATATCAGGAACATGAAACGATCGATGGAGCAGGTGAAAAAAGCCGGCGCGCACCTGCAGGGAGCAATCTGCTATACAACAAGCCCTGTCCACAGTATCCCCTCGTTCATCGAAATGGCACAGGAGCTCTATGCGCTTGACTGCGATTCGATCTGCATCAAGGATATGGCGGGCCTGATCATGCCGGAGGCTGCCCGGGATTTGATTACCGGTATTAAAAAGGCAGTTGATGTAAAGGTAGGTCTCCACAGCCACTGCACGAGTGGTATCGCGCCGATCAGCTATCAGGCAGCCATCGAAGCCGGTGTGGATATCCTCGATACGGCAATGTCCCCATTCTCAATGGGGACTTCACAACCCCCAACTGAGAGCATCGTCGCCTCACTCAAAGGGACACCCAGAGATACCGGCATCGATCTCATTAAACTCCGTTCTGTCCGGAATATCTGCCTGAAGATACGGGAAAAATATGCAGGACTCCTTGACCCGATATCCGAAAGGGTGGACAGTGATGTACTCATCTACCAGCTTCCCGGAGGAATGATCTCAAACCTTGTTTCACAGCTCAAGGAGCAGGACGCTCTCAACCGGATGGATGAAGTTCTGGCAGAGATCCCGCAGGTAAGAAAGGACCTTGGGTACCCGCCGCTTGTCACCCCGACCAGCCAGATCGTAGGATCACAAGCGGTATTCAATGTGCTCATAAACGGGAAACGCTACCGGAATGTAACCAAGGAAGTAAAGGACTATGTCCGGGGATACTATGGGAGGACACCGGCACCGGTGAGCGATGAAATCCGGAAGATGATCATCGGTGACGAGGAAGTGATTACGGTCAGACCTGCAGACCTGCTCGAACCCGCATATGCAAAGATGAAGGAGGAGGCAGAAAAAGCTGGACTGATCAAAAAAGAAGAGGATATCCTCACGTACATTCTTTATCCCGCCATAGCACCTGCGTTTTTAAAAGGGGAGAGAACGGGAGAAGAGATCCCCAGAAAACAACCGGCGTCAACCCCGGCACCGGAGATGCCCAACCAGATGGAGGTCGAAGTGGATGGCGAGGTCTTTTCAATCCGCATTATTTCCGTTGGCGGGAGCCGGGTGGAAGAGACGGCCGCTACCCCTCAGCAAAAGATCCCGAGAGGAGATGTTGCCGGAGGCATCAAGAGCAACATGCAGGGCATGGTACTCAAGGTCATGGTCAGCCGGGGCGCTTCTGTCAAAAAGGGCGATGTCCTCGTCGTGCTCGAGGCGATGAAGATGGAGAACCCCATCCACAGCCCCATTGACGGCAAGGTGACTGAAATCTTTGTTGATACCGGCGATGTTGTCTCAAGCGGGGACGTCCTGCTGGTGGTGCAATGAATTATTTCGAGAAGATCCTGATCGCAAACCGGGGCGAGATTGCGATCCGGGTGATGCGTGCATGCCGCGAACTCGACATTGAGACGGTTGCGATTTATTCTGACGCGGACAAAAACGCCCTCCATGTCAAATACGCCGATGAAGCATTCCATGTTGGCGAGGCGCACCCTTCAAAAAGCTACCTGAACATGGACCGGATCATTGACATAGCGCACAAATCCGGATCAGAGGGAATACACCCGGGATACGGTTTTCTTGCCGAGAACCACAGGTTTGCGGGACTCTGTGAGAAAGAGGGAATTATCTTCATCGGACCCTCTTCGAAGACAATCGAGATGATGGGTTCAAAGCTCGGCAGCAAACATATGATGGAGTCTGCAGGTGTTCCTGTGCTCCCTTATACCCCAAATGGGGTCACATCCGCTGAAAAAGCGATGGATATCGCTGAACAGATCGGGTATCCGGTTATTGTAAAAGCAAGCGGCGGCGGCGGGGGGATTGGCATGCAGATTGTGCAGGATTCTGGATCTCTCCAGGATGCTATTGATAAATGTATGCGCACAGCAAAATCTGCGTTTGGTGATCCGACAGTATTTCTCGACCAGGTTCTTGCCGATGCACATGGCAACCGCATTCACCTCTTCGACCGGGAATGCTCAATCCAGCGCCGGCACCAGAAACTCGTAGAAGAAGCACCCTGCCCCATCATGACAGCGGAACTTAGGGAGCAGATGGCCGCTTCCGCACTTACAGTCGCAGAGGTCTCAGGGTACACGAATGCCGGAACCGTCGAATTTCTTTACTCAGACGGGAAGTATTTTTTTATGGAGATGAACACCCGCCTCCAGGTTGAACACACGATTACAGAAATGATCACGGGTGTTGATATAGTCCACAAGCAGCTCGCCATCGCTTCCGGGGAAGAGCTGCCCTATGTTCAGGAAGATATCAGCATTCGCGGGCATGCAATTGAGTGCCGGATCAATGCCGAAAATCCCCTCAATAACTTCGCTGCCGATCCCGGTAAGATACTCCGTTACCGCTCTCCGGGGGGTCCCGGCATTCGTATTGACAGTGGCATCCATATGGGTTATTCAATCCCGCCAAATTATGATTCAATGATCGCAAAGCTCTGCGCGTGGCACGCTACCCGCTTCGGCGTAATAAAACGAATGCGGAGGGCTATTTCCGAGTATGTCATCCTCGGTGTAAAAACCACGCTTCCACTCCACTATGCAATAATGAATAATGCGGAATATATTGCAGGGAACACCCATACTCACTTCCTTTTAGAGGAGCATATCGCAAAAACACTCGAGCGCTACCAGCGCGATGAAGAGGCGCGGATGCAGACACTTGCGGGATCATTTGACCAGACAAAAAAAGTGGCTGCTATCACATCCGCGGTGAATGTTTATCTGCAAAGAAAAAAGCAATGATGCAGGTTCGGGATTCCTGCATCTGAATGTTTAATAATTTTTAGGGTGTTCTTAGAATGCACGTCTGCGCTGCGGTGGCCTAGCTGGTCAGGGCGCCAGACTCATAATGTATGTGAACGCAATGTGACGTTCAGCCTGAGAGATCTGGAGATCGGGGGATCGTAACCCTCCCGC
>JAPKXV010000120.1 GCA_026394635.1 Methanoregula sp.
ACATACCTCTCGGCGATTATCAGTAAACGTCTCAACGGAGATCTCACCTGATATGGATCTCCTGAATTTTCTCGGGACGATGGGTGAAAGTCCCGTCCCGGTCATCGCCGCGTTTTTCATCGGGCTGATGACTGCGATCAGCCCTTGTCCGCTCGCGACCAACATCACTGCCATTGCCTATATCTCGAAAAAAATTGACAACAGCCGACACACGCTTCTTACCGGGTTCGTGTACACGCTTGGCAGGATGGCAGCGTATATCGCGGTTGCCTCGGTCATCGTTTTCTTCGGAATGAATATCCAGATCGTCGCACTCGGGCTCCAGCACTACGGGGAACTCCTGCTCGGACCATTCCTCGTTCTGTGCGGCATCTTCCTGCTCGATATCATCCATCTCGACCGTCTGCCCGGTGGCGACCGTTTTGCCGGGTTCACGTCCGGCATCTCGACACGGCTGGCTGACAAGGGATACCTGGGCGCGTTCCTGCTCGGCGTGATCTTTGCGTTAAGTTTTTGCCCGTTCTCCGCTGTGCTCTTCTTTGCCATGCTCATCCCGCTCGCCATCGGGGCCGGCGACCCGGTTATCATCCCGGCTGTCTTTGCGCTTGCCACGGGTCTGCCGGTTATCGTGATCTCGTTCCTCCTTGCGCAGGGTATCGGGAAGTGCACCGGAATCGTTCAGAAAATCGGGGCGGCAGAACGCTGGATCCGGAGAGCGGTGGCTACGGTTTTTATCGTGGTCGGCGTGTACTATATCGTCATTATCTACGGGAGTGGGATATTCTGAATCCGGCGCCTCTAATAGAACCGAGAATGGTTTGGGCATTTCAAAAAAATTTGAATAACTTTTATTTACTTCAAGCCCAATAATCCAGTGGTGAAGACCATGAAGAAAAACCGGCTGGATGGGACGAATCGGGATTTTTCGGGTAACGGGGAGGGTGTAATGGATCTCCTGAGCGTGGCGGAATTTTCATGTACAGGTCCCGTCAAAAAAGACCTGCTCAAAACCGCAGGTTCGAACATTGTGCTCGTATGCATTGAAGCCGGGCAGGTGATCCCACCCCACCCGGAACCCTATGCCGTTGTGTTTGTGGTACTTCAGGGAGAGGGCACGATCACCTCAGGAACCGTCGAACATCCCGTCAAACCCCTGCATCTCGTTTCTGTGGGGAAAGATGAGAACCGGGGGATACGGTGCAACCAGCGGATGGTCCTTCTCGGCATCCGCGAAGACGTATGAGGAAATGAGAATCCTATGACAGACATAATTCATGCTTCAGATCTGACAAAAATTTTTGGTAAAAGCATCGCCGTAGATCATATCTCATTCGATGTCCAGAAGGGTGGGAGCTTCGGTTTTCTCGGTCCGAATGGTGCGGGCAAGACCACCACCACCCGCATGCTGACCGGTGTCATCCCCCCCGATGCCGGGACCGCCACGATCCTCGGCTATGACATCCGGTCCGAGCCGGTGCTGGCAAAGCAGCGATTCGGCGTCGTACCGGAAACTTCGAATGCCTATACCGATCTCACCGCATGGCAGAACCTTATGCTGATGGGCGAACTGTACGGGCTTCCGCGTGCCCGGGCAGAGCAACGTTCTTCCGATCTGCTCGGTATGGTGGGCCTCCTTGAGCGCAAAGACCAGAAGGTGCAGGCGTACTCCAAAGGCATGAAGCAGCGTCTTATCCTCGCTATGGCGCTCATCCACGAACCGGAACTCCTCTTTCTCGATGAACCCACGAGCGGTCTCGACGTGCAGAGCACGCAGATGATCCTCTCCCTGCTCCGTGACCTGAACAAGCAGGGAACCACCATCTTCCTCACCACGCAC
>JAPKXV010000079.1 GCA_026394635.1 Methanoregula sp.
ATCTGCCTGGGCCACGCTTACGTCTACACCTTGATGTGCAAGCTTTGTAACTTCGGTCTGGAGCCGTGCCACCTGCTGCGTGCTGTTTACCATAGTACCCGGATGTGCCTTGTGCAGAGCCATTAGATCCTTCATCGCCCCGGTGATATTACCTGATACAATGTCGGCCGTGACCTTAGATACATCCACGCCCTGCTGGCTGAGATTTGCAAGGACAGTTTGGAGCCGGGCCGCCTGTGCTGTGGTATTCACCGCGTGCTGCCGGTTGCCGTTCTGCGTAAGGTTCGGGTGATCTTTATAATAGGCCATGAGCCACTGGAATGCAGCTGTTGTATTGCCTGCGGCAAGGTCCGCCTGTGCCGGACTTACATCCACTCCCTTCTGGCTAAGATTTGCGAGGACTGTTTGGAGACGGGCTGCCTGCTGCGTGCTGTTGAATACGTGGTGATTGGCACTGTTACCCGCAGGAGTCCCCGTAGGGTTTCCTGATGGGGATAATGTAGCCGCCGCACTGACCGGACTCGTGACAAACCCGGTCACCAACACAACTATTGCGAAGATGGCGACTGCCATGTAAATGATCTTTGGTAGTTTCATTCGAGCATCATCTCTATGTTCGTGTTTCTGATGCGGGCTGAGAGGGTGGTGCCCGCATCTTGTACAGTTTATTTAACATTTTGTAATATATACTTTATGTCAACCCACGTTTTTATCCAACCATTTTTCCAAGTATTCCATTCTGATGTGACAAACGTACCTTGGTGCTGCAGCAACCTTCATGCCGGAATAACCGGCCAACTGCCTTTTCTGTCGACAGGATTAACCCGCCTCCGTGCATTCACCACGAGATAAAGGGAACGTATAAGTACTCTTGCCGGTTAAACGCTCCGATAGAATTGTGGTGAAAACCAGTGACCTCGGATCTGCTCCGCGAACGATTGAAACCGATCCACCGGTATAAAACCGTGCTCCCTCTCGTTTTTCTTCTCGCATTCATCCTGATTTTCCCGTTCTTTGAACAGTTCCGGATTGGTGATGCCCTTCTCGTTGTCATTATGACGGGCCTGCTCATCTCATCGGTGTATAACGTCAGCGAGCATCCCCGGGAGATCGCAATCACCCTGCTCCTTATGATACCAACCGCCCTCACGACTTGGGCGAACTTTTTCGTTCATTCCCGCGATGTATACCTGATACAGATCGTATCTGTTATCATCTTCCTGGTATATACGCAGACCATCTCCCTGCGGCGGGTCATGCTGACGCGGCATGTAACCGAAAACGAGATCTTCAGTGCGGTTAGCGTTTACATTATGATCGGTCTGGCCTACGCTTTTACGTACCAGTTTATTGAACTGGTGAACCCAGGTACATTCCTTTTCGGTTCCGGAGGCAGTTCGTTCTCGGCTCTCATCTACTTCAGCTTTACAACTCTTGCAACCGTTGGGTTCGGCGATGTCTCCGCGATCACACCGCTTGCCCGATCTGTCGCGATCCTTGAGATGATCACCGGGGTCATGTACCTCGCTATCTTCGTAGGCGTGCTCGTGAACGCACACTATCGTTTCAGAGATGAATTATGGGATAAAGAGACCGGTGCGAAAAAGGAGGAAAAAGGCCATGGCATCTTCCGGTCCGGGGGCCCGGTCTCATTGATCATTATCGCGGTGCTTGTCGACATTGCATCTGCAATTACCATGAGATCTCTTCAGATCCCTCTCTACTTCAACACGTGGGGTACGTCTCTTGCGGTTATTCACAGCGGGTTTCCGGCCGGTGCCATAGCTGCCATCCTGTATAGCCTGATCATGGCAACCACGGCGCGAACCCCGATTGTACTGATCTGGAGCGCTGGCGGCATCCTGATCGCGGCGATGACATGGGTCTTCTGGAAAAAAGGCTGGATCGATATGAGGCATCCCGCCCGGATCCTTGCAGCTGGGCTTATGAACGGAGCGGCGAGTGCCATTCTCATAATCGCGATGACCGCCATTTTTGGCCTCTCCCAGTACTCTGGTACGTTGGTGGTATCCCAATTCTTCACCACCGCAACGGGGAGCTCTC
>JAPKXV010000341.1 GCA_026394635.1 Methanoregula sp.
GGAGGTGAAGCTCGCACTCCGCCCCACGAGCGAGACCGCCATCTACCCGATGTATGCCCTCTGGGTCCGCTCCCAGGCCGACCTGCCCCTGAAGATCTACCAGGACGTCAACACGTTCCGGTACGAGACCAAGCAGACCCGGCCCCTGATCCGGCTGCGGGAGATCACCTCGTTCATGGAGTCGCACACGGTGCACGCGACGTGGGATGAGGCCGAGGCACAGGTGGAGTCCGAGATTGCACTGACCCGCGAGTTCTACGAGTCCCTGTGCATCCCCATCATCATCTCGAAGCGTCCCGACTGGGACAAGTTCCCCGGCGCTGATTACACCATTGCGGTGGACACGGTCATGCCGAACGGCAGGACGCTCCAGATCGGCACCGTCCACCACCTCGGCACCCATTTCTCAAAGACGTTTTCCATAAACTACGAGGATAAAAACGGGGAGCAGCAGCTCGCCAACCAGACCTGCTACGGCATCTCGGAGCGGTGCATTGCTGCGTTAATCGGTGTCCACGGAGATGACAAGGGGCTGATCATTCCCCCGGCCGTTGCCACAATCCAGATTGTGATCGTGCCGATCCTGATCGGGAAACGGCACGAGGACGTGCTCGCGTCTGCGCAAAAACTTGAGGAGGAACTGAAGGCCGCCGGGTTCCGGACGAAGATGGACACACGGGACATGCGGCCCGGTGCGAAATACTACTGGTGGGAGATCCGGGGCGTGCCGCTCCGGCTCGAACTGGGGCCGAGAGATATCGACGCCGGCAAGGTGATGGCGGTGACCCGGCTTGGCGAGAAGACATCTCTTGACCGTGCCGGGATTGTCGATGGCGTGAAAAATGTCCTTGCCGGGATCTCGCACGCAATGAAAGCAAAGGCCGAAGAGCACGTGAAGAACAGCCTCTGCACGGCTGGCACGATCGATGCCTGCAATCACTCACTCAACGATGAACGGGTCGCGGTCGTCCGATGGTGCGGTGACCGTGCGTGTGCGGATGCGATCGAGGAGAAGTCGAACTCCAGCATCCTTGGCACGGAAGCACGGTCGCTGTATGTTTCAGATGCCGGCGGGGCGTGCATCATCTGCGGGAAGCCGGGGAAGGCGACGCTCGTGGGAAGGACGTATTAAAACAACAATCAATTTAGATCTTTTTTTAGGTTCCACAGGCTACAGGTAATCCAAGAACCGATCCTTCAATCAAACAGGTTTAAACAGGCCGGTTTCTCTCCCAGTAAAACAGCCCATCCCCGATTTCGCCCGATTTAAAAGATAATCAGGGAAACAGAGTCTAAAAATGCCCGAAACTGGCCGGTCGTGAAAATCCGTTTTTCCCTGAAATAAGCCCATATTGAGCCCGGATTGCCATTTTTGGGATACCTCAGTAATGAGAGAGATGAGATCTCAAAAAAGGGATCTTATCCCGGGGTCACCATCGGAGCGGGGGATGTAAAACCTGCCATGGATGACATGGCGGGAGCATCCCCGGTTATCGACGGAGCCGGGTTAGTGGGAGCCGGTCGCTCTCCGGCTGCAGGCATAGCCGGCAACACCGGTGTCCCGTCTCGCCGGATCTCGATAATCCTGGCATCGAGGACAAGGAAGTACTGCCAGGAATTCCATGGGGACAACACCCAGATCTCCCGGGAAACCACCGGAGTCTTTGGCACTCTGCGGATCTGGAGGACATCTTCGCCAAATATCTTCGCAATCTCCTGCGGGTCGGTGACATGAGTCCTGATCCTTTTTACCCGGACAAACTCCGTGCAGCCCGGACCAAAGATGATAAAATCATAATGGGATTTCTGCACTTCCGCCGCGTCGAATACCATGCCCACCTTTGCTACCAAGTTCGTCAACCCGTGATTATTCTCCGCACCGTCTCCGATGAGCTCGGGTTCTGCTTCCCTCCGACCACAAACCGTATCCCCTCCCCAATCTACCGCGTACTGGTACGCATGAACTTTCCTCTGCGGTTCCGGAGAGCCGCAATTGCCGCCACAATATTTCTCATCGCGCTCTCCATCATCACCCCCGCCATCGCTGCCGCTGACACCGGGAACCCGGTCCCCACCATAACGATGCCTGACAACGACACCTCCCTCGCCTCAATCGCGGCGTACGACGGTACCATCGCCCCGCAATCATCATTTGAGAAGCTGGGCAATCAGGAAATCACCCTCTTCCGGTTCGAATCGAACCAGACAACCTTCCCCGGCCCACGCTCGATGGCATTCGGCCCGAGATACATCCAGCTGACGACGAACATAGGGGCCCTCCTCCTCATTTCGGCCGCTGCCTGCATCGTGGTTCTGGCCTTCGTCATCTACCGGAGAAGGAAAGCCGGAGCAACGGAAGCCGATACAAGTGAAAACACGCCGGAAAACAGCGATGAAAAACAGGGTTGAGAATTGACCGGGCCGCTCTTCAGCACCGGTCACAGGTATAGGATATTTTCAGCGACGGCTTGCGCATGTCGCCCTCGATCTTCTTCTTCCCGCCGAGGATGAACCACTTCCCGCAGGCCGGGCACTTCTTGGGCCGGATGCGGTCCAGAGGCTTCATCGGGATCTCGAGCGTGAAGGTGGTCTTTGTCCATTCCTCGACGGGCTTGTCCGCGTTCTCTTCGTACGCGGTGACAAATCCCATGATCTGCTGCGGGGGGACGCCGAGGTCAACGAACTGCTTGAAGACAAAGTAGTTGAAGATGAGCCACGAGAGGTCGGAGCGCTCGATGATCCCTTCCAGATCGCCAAACGCCTCTTCGAATTCCTCCAGTGAACAGCCGCACAGCGGGCACTTGCCGCTCACGAGCTCGTCCAGGAAGACCTCTTCGTGGCAGCCCGGGCATGTGGTGTGCGGGGCATGCATGCGTGATGTCATGGGTGCTCCATTGATTGGGTCATAGTAATTATTAAAGGTCTGGTATCCGGGACAGGTGATCTCTTGTCAGACCACTGCCGGGATCGGATTTTTTCTTGCAGGATATGGTGGGTTGGGGGGGCTCTTATACATATCACCCGTGCATGTAATCATTAAAAATTCTTACGGTTTGAGAGCGGGATCCAGCTGATATCATTCAGCGGCGAGTTCCTCGCGCTCCATGACCAGCGTGCCGAACACCAGTTTTTCAAGCACCTGGGAAACGTACTTGAGCTCCATCGCCTTTTCAAGATCCTCGTTCCGGTGGATGTCGGCGTAGAGCTGGAGGCGCACGAGCGCGAAACGGAAGTGGTCGAGCGTATCGTCGTCGAGGTTCATCGCCTCGCGGTAGATCGGTTCAACAAGGTCCACAAATGCCTGCGGGTTCTCGAGGCACGCGATCACGCCCTTGTAGATGGGAAGCGGTTTTTCCTTGCCGCAGAGAACCCGCAGGTAGTCCATCGTTACCCCTCGACTTCCCTGATCAGCGCTTCCATGACCTTATCAACGCTCGCCCAAGTGGCGCTCTCTTTTCCGCGCCGGATAATGAACGGGCGCCCTTCGTCACCAGCCTTGCGCATCTCGATATCGATGGGGATGGCGCCAAGGAACGGGACGTTCATCTCCTCTGCGATCTTCTTTCCCCCACCTTTGCCGAACAGGTCGATCTCATGGTTGCAGTGAGGGCAGAGCATCCCGCTCATGTTCTCGATGACCCCGATGACCGGAAGCCCGAGTTTCTCGACAAACTTTATGGATTTCCTCGCATCGAGCGTGGCAACGTCCTGCGGGGTCGTTACGATGACGGCGCCCCGGACATTGGGGGCGATCTGGGCGATCGTCAGTGCTTCGTCACCGGTGCCCGGCGGGAGGTCGACGACGATGTAA
>JAPKXV010000113.1 GCA_026394635.1 Methanoregula sp.
CGGCTCATGATTTTCCTTTTGACAGCCCTTCCATTGTCGAAGGCGATGCAAAATATGACTATGCTTACGAAAGAAGTATGGCATTGGTAAATAATTGTGATATTGTTATTATTTTTTTCTTTAAATCGGATCAGGATTGTGAAGTAAACCAGTCCGCAGATACAGAAATTCAAGAATTATGCAGTAAAGAAAAACAAAATGTTATCGTTTTATCTGAAGACGGATTCAAATTTCGAAGTAATATTAAGGGAATTAAACATAAGCGATACACTCGTGATAAATGGTGGGATTGGGAAAATTTCTCACGAAATGCAATTCCGGATTGTTATGAATATGTGAAGCAAGCCTGCCATAATTTAATTTTAGAACGGTTTGTGATAAGAGACATATAGTACACCTCCATTTTACGGTAAATATTACCTCCGTTTCCCCTTCTTTCTGCTCCCTCAAGAGCGAGAGCAGCCTATGGCGACAGAGCGACGCGGAAGGAAGCGGAGTGACGAGCCATGGGAGTCACCGGCTCCCCGGCTTGTGTGACATTGAATCGCCGACCGTTCCGCACAGTTTCACCGTGCTCGCACACGCTCCGGAGAACGGCTCCTTGCAACTCAAATTCCCCGTTCAAATTCCTGTAAACTTTGTGCGATCACTTGATTAATTTCGTCTGATTCTTTGAGGAAGGCGCAGTGGATATGCACGACTCCATGATCTTCTTCTGTGCCAGGTCCCGCTGCTGTCGTGCCTCGCGGTCATTCGGATTGATCGCAATGGCTTTGTCAAAGGTACGAATTGCTTCGAGATACTTCCCGAGAGTCATAAGTGCAATTCCTTTGTTGTACCATGCCTCTGCGAATTCGGGGTCGATGTCCGCTGCTTGGGCGAATGAGTTGCGAGCGTCCTGGTATCGGCACATTTTGAAAAGGAGAACCCCTTTGTTATACCACGCATTCGGGTTATTGGGATCGGTTTTAATTTCCCTGTTCACGAGTTCGAGTGCCATATCTGACAATCCCCGGACATTGTACATGGTACGGTAGTGTCGTGGTAGTGATGGATGAAGGTTGTGATACGCGAGAACGGTTATATCGAAGCAGTAGGTCGGCATTTTATCATTGATAACTTGTCATTGAAAAATGAAGAGATAATACACACCCTCACGACTGTGATAATAATATCAAATTCAAAAAATGGGTGTTTTCCGAAATCCTTTATGATATCCTTTACCTCAATCCAAGCCATTATACATGATTTACGAAGGGTTTCAATAGAACCGGCAAAACAAATACTCACATATGATCGATCAAACAAAATTCGAATTCATAAAAAAGAAGTATGGGTATTATGCAAGTTGGGCAATTTGGGCTGATGCGGGAGAAAAACCAAAAGACAACGTTGGTGACTTAAGCGTATTTGATATAAAACACAATGCAGGATTTTTACAACAATTAAATCCCAACATCATTCTGGTTGGGCTAAATGTATCGCGTGGAGAATTGAAGGTCCCACTAGCAAATTTTCACGATGCGAGATCTGAAGCAATGGATTTCAAGGTTAGATATGCATTGAGCGGTTCGCCTTTTTGGGGCGCATACATGACGGATATCATCAAGGATTTTGATCAAAAAGCATCAGGAAAAGTGATGTGTTACTTAAGTAAAAATAAACAGTTTGAAAAAGAGAATGTAAGATTTTTTCGTGAGGAGATAAATGATTTAGAGAGTCATAATCCTACTATTATCGCCTTTGGAGGACACGTTCATACGATTCTGACTAGAAACCTCACGAATGAATTTAAGATTTTAAAAATACCTCATTACAGCATTTACTGCAGCAAGGAAAAATATAGAAAAGAAGTAAGTTGCATTTTGCAGTATGAATGAAACAAACCCTAACAAAGCCATGGAAATTAAACAGGGTGATTATGTTAAAGACTATATACGCCAAATCCCACGAAACAGTGCCAGAAATGCGACTGGAGAAAGATCTGTTCGATGCAATAACCCAAAATACAAAATTTGGGACTATACAGAGAAAACCAAAAGCGAATCTTTATCTTGCTTATGGCATGAATTAAAGTTTGAATATTCAAATGCCACACACTGTTATCGAAAACCCGGTCATCAATTCTCCGTTCACCGAACCGGATAAACATTTCCGTTTCACTGATGAAGGTATTACTGATGAAGTAATTGCGGGAAGACGCCCGAGTTCCCGGTTTGTACCTATTGCCCAACCAAAAAAGAAAGGTAAGAAACTCATCTTTAATACCGAGTGGACTCAGGATCGGATTGAAGAAAACGAACTGGTTAACCGGATCCGCGGACGGATATCCCTCTGGCGTAATGGGGGGTATGCCGGTGTTACATCAACAACACGAAGGCTCTTGGATTACTGGACCAGCACCGAACGCGAGAAGAAATTTTTTTTCTGCCCGATCGAAGCACTTGAAACTGCCATCTACATGACGGAAGCTGCATCGAGATATGGGGATTCGTGGATGGGGGCGATGCTTCGTGATGCCAACGAGAGCTCGAATCCCGGGCTACCACGGATAGCGTTCAAGATGGCAACCGGAACCGGCAAGACTGTGGTAATGGGGATGCTTATTGCATGGCAGACACTAAACAAACTTGCAAACCCACAGGATACCCGATTTACCGATTCGTTCCTCATTATCACGCCGGGGATTACCATCCGGGACCGGCTACGGGTGCTGCTGCCCAATGATCCCGACAATTACTACTGTGAGCGCGATATTCTCTCCAACGATCAGCTCGTTAAACTAGGACAAGCGAAGATCATTATCACCAATTTCCACACGTTTCTTCCCCGGGAAAAGATCAAGGCAGGGAAACTGACAAAATCTCTGCTTGCTGATGGGAAGGATGGCGTGTTTACTGAAACTCCCGACCAGATGGTGCGGCGTGTCTGCCGGGAGTACGGCACGAAGAAGAATATTCTTGTGATCAATGATGAAGCCCATCATTGTTACTGGAAGAAGGTAGAAGGAGAATCAGAAAAGATTACGGGGGATGAACTTAAGGAGTTTAAGTCACGTGACAAAGATGCACGGATCTGGATCTCGGGAATTGAAGCAGTGAAGGCGAAGATTGGTGTAAAATACATTTATGATCTTTCAGCTACGCCGTTCTTCCTTAAAGGATCCGGCTGGTCGGAAGGCACGTTATTCCCGTGGGTAGTGTCGGATTTCTCGCTTATTGATGCGATTGAAGCCGGGGTTGTGAAAGTTCCGCGTGTGCCTGTAGCTGACGATTCGATGACCGGGACATTACCCACATACCGGAATATCTGGATGCGGATTCGGGATGAACTCCCAAAGAAAGGGCGCAGAACGGAAGCAGTTACCGGTGAGCCGGTATTGCCAATAGCATTGGATGGAGCACTGCACAGCCTCTACAGCAACTATGAGAAGTATTACCAATTGTGGGAGGGGAATGCAGATGCACAGGCAAAAGGCAGGACGCCTCCGGTTTTCATTGTGGTCTGCAACAATACGAATGTGTCCAAGCTAGTCTTCGATCATATTGCCGGGTGGGAAAAAAAGATCGGTGATGAGATGGTGGTGCAGGCTGGGGTGCTGCAGATTTTCCGCAACGATGACGAGCATGGAGGATGGCTCTCGCGCCCAAACACGATTCTTGTGGACAGCGAGCAGCTCGAGTCTGGAGAGGCGATGAGTGATGAGTTCAAGAAGATTGCATCCCGTGAGATCGAGGAGTTCAAAGCAGAGTACCGGGTCCGGTTCCCCGGCAGGGATACGGACAAACTGACCGATGAGGACATTTTACGCGAGGTCATGAATACGGTAGGAAAGCCGGGGAAACTTGGCGAGCATGTCAAATGTGTGGTGAGTGTCTCAATGCTGACGGAGGGTTGGGATGCACAAACGGTGACGCATGTGCTTGGTGTTCGTGCGTTCGGAACGCAGTTGTTATGCGAGCAGGTGGTTGGTCGGGCGTTGCGCCGGATGAGTTATGCAACCCACATGGTAGAAGGCAAGGAGAGGTTCATGCCGGAATATGCGGAGGTGTATGGCGTTCCGTTCTCGTTTATTCCGTGCAGTGGATCAACTACTGCGCCGGAACAGGGGGAGACGCCAACACGGGTCCGAGCGTTGGAAGAGCGGATATCCTGTGAGATCACGTTTCCAAGGCTGCGGGGCTACCGGTACGAACTGGGGAGTGAGCAATTGACAGCGACGTTTTCGGAAGATTCCCGTATGGCGCTGAGTACGGCTGATATTCCGACAAAGACTGAGGCTGCGCCTATTGTTGGCGAGAGCAGTATTCACACGCTGGATGACCTGAAACGCCAGCGCCCGAACGAAGTGGCGTTCCTGCTTGCAAAAGTGACAATGGAGAAATATTTCCGGGATGAGGACGGGAACGACAAGCCGTGGCTGTTCCCGCAGCTGCTGGGGATTACGAAGCGCTGGCTGACCGAGTGCGTGACATACAAGGACAACGCGTTTGTTCAGTTGCTCCTCTTAACGCAGTCTGCACATTCCGCCGCTGACCGGATCTATCATTCGATTGTTCAGTCTGTTGCCGGAAGTCCGTGTCTTACTCCTATCCTTCAGCCGTATGATACGATCGGGACAACCCGGTTTGTGGCTTTTGATACGATTCGCCGCGGGACATTCCTAACGCGGGCTGACAAGTGTCACGTGAATTATGTTGTCGGGGACACGCTGGACTGGGAGCAAAAAACGGCGATGTCACTTGAGGACATGGAGGAGATGATCCGGTACGTGAAGAACGATCATCTCGGGTTTACGATTCCGTATACGTTTGAAGGCGAGGAGCACCAGTATGTCCCGGATTTTATCGCGGTGATGGACGACGGGCACGGGGAGGCGAATCCGTTGAATCTTATTGTCGAAGTTACCGGGGAGCGGAAACCGGAAAAGGCTGCGAAGGTCAGTACCGCTAAGACACTTTGGGTTCCAGCGGTGAACAACCACGGCGGGTATGGGCGCTGGGCGTTTTTTGAGGTTACCGATCCGCACAATGTGAAGACGGCGATACGGGAATACTTAAGGACACGGGTTTCGGAGTGAGTTAGTTATGACACGGAAAAAAGCAGTGAATGAGAGTACACCGGTTGAGACGATCCGGCTTAAAGACAAGAAGGAAAAAGCAGCAAAGGGGAGCACACCAGTTGAGACTATCCGGCATGCGGACAAGCGGTCGAATATCCCCACCGAGGAACTCCGGGACTTTGTGGATGATGACGAGCGCAGCTCGCAGATAATGCGGTATCCCCGTGATTCCTCGCTCGATCCGCAACTTGTCTGGATGGGGAAGGACGAGCAGGACGCCCATGATCTCGAAGTAATGGTCCTACCTATCTACATCCAGGAAAAGATCCACCCTCAGGTGATCATCGAGGATTTCCTTCGTCACGCAAAGCCGGGCGGGGTGAACAAGGCACAAGGCGAGTACCAGGAGAATCTTTTTGCGGATTTCAACGGGCTGCCGGAGGAGTTCGACCAGCGTGTGGATTTCTACCACCATGAGCAGAACTGGTCGAACCGGCTGGTGCTCGGAGATTCCTTGCAGGTGATGACTTCACTTGCCGAGAAGGAAGGGCTCAAAGGCAAGGTGCAGATGATCTACCTTGATCCGCCGTACGGGATCAAGTTCAATAGTAACTGGCAGGTGAGCACACGGAAGCGGGAAGTGAAGGATGGGAAAGCCGATGACACAACTCGTCAACCTGAACAGATTCGTGCGTTCAGGGATACGTGGAAGCTGGGGATTCACTCGTATCTTGCATATTTGCGGGATCGTTTTAGAATTGCACTTGATCTGCTAACAGAATCCGGTAGCATTTTTGTCCAAATTGGCGATGAAAATGTTCATTTAGTCCGGTCTATATTGGACGAAATTTTCGGTCATAAAAATTTTATAAGTTTAATCACCTTTAAAAAAAGTGGAGGAATGGGTCAAGATTATATTGACAATATTTCTGACTTTGTCATTTGGTATGCGAAAGAAAAAACAAAAGTCAAATATCGATCGCTTTATATAGAGAAAGATCTTGCTTTTGGAACTGGTGCGCGATATAATCAGGTAGAATTTGAAAATGAGCGTGTAAGACCGATTAAAAAAGAAGAGAAGAACGATCCAAAAATTTTACCTTTAAATTCAAGAATATTTCTTGGAGGACCACTTATATCAGAAACTCCAAGTGATGCGACAGTATTTGAATTTGAATTGAAAGGTAAGAAACGTTTTCCATTTAAGGGTGGATGGAAAACGAATCAAACTGGGATGTGCAGACTAATCAAAGCACAGAGACTTTTCAATACAAAAGATTTTGTCAATTATAAAATATATTTTGATGATTTTCCTGCTGTTGCTATCCCTAATTTATGGGACGACACAATGGGTACGGCAGAACAAAATAAAATATACGTAGTTCAAACAACCACAAAAATCATCGAACGCTGCCTTCTCATGACCACCGATCCCGGTGACATCGTGCTCGATCCCACCTGCGGCTCCGGCACTACCGCGTATGTCGCTGAGGAGTGGGGGCGCCGTTGGATCACCATTGATACGAGCCGGGTTGCCCTCGCACTTGCCCGCACCCGGCTCATGAGTGCCCGGTTCCCATACTATCTCCTTGCCGATTCCCCGGAGGGGCTCGCAAAGGAAGCGGAGATCACAAAGCAGCGCCCTCCGGTGTATCCCACAAAGTACGATATCAAGAAAGGATTTGTGTACAAACGTATCCCGCACATCATGCTCAAATCGATCGCGAACAACGAAGATATCGATACCATCTACGAGAAGTACCAGGTAAAACTCGAACTGCTCCGGGCATCGATCAACAAGGCAGCAAAGAAACAGTGGGAAGAATGGGGAGTCCCCCGCGAAGCGCCGGATGACGAAAAGCTCGCCGGGCTCCTCACGCAGTGGTGGGATCTCCGGCAGCAGCGGCAGAAAGAGATTGATTCCTCGATTGCGCTCCGGGCGGATATGGAGATGCTCTACGATCAGCCGTATGACGCAAAACGCGTCCGGGTCACGGGACCGTTCAGCGTTGAAAGCCTCTCACCGCACCGCATCCTCCCCGCCGATGAAGACATGGACGGGACGGTCAGCGAGAAGGAAGCACATGACCGGCAGGATTTCACTACCATCATTCTCGATAATCTCCGTGCGAGCGGCGTGGACAACCGGGTGAAGAACGAGCGGATCAAATTTGCCTCGCTCGATCCTTTTGCCGGGAAATGGATTCACGCGAAGGGCACTTACACCGATGCAGAGGGTTCCACAAAAAGCGTAGGCATCTCCATCGGACCCGAGCATGGCACGGTCGGACCGTTGCAGGTCAAAGAAGCGGCAAAGGAAGCCGTGCAGGGGCTTGGATTTGACCTCCTGATCGTCTGCGGGTTTGCTTTCGATCCGCACATCAGCGATGAGATGAAACGGTACGGGAAACTCACGGTGCTTCCTGCCCATATGAACAATGACCTTGGCATGGACGAGCTGCTCAAGAAGACCGGCTCCGGGAATTTATTTGTTGTCTTTGGTGAGCCGGATATTGAGATCAAAAAGCAGCCGGATAAGAAGATCGTCGTAGAGATCAAAGGAGTCGATGTCTACGATCCGACCACCGGCGCCATTCGGAGCAACTCAACCGACGATATCGCGTGCTGGTTCATCGACACCGATTACAACGGGGAGAGTTTCTTTGTCCGGCACGCGTATTTCACCGGTGACAAGACCAAAGACCCGTACGAGAAATTAAAAAGAGCGTTGCGAGCGGAGATCGATGAAGCGGCATGGGCGAATTTGTACCGGTACGTGAGTTTGCCTTTTATTTCGCCTTCTACGGGTAAGATTGCCGTGAAGGTAATCAACCACTACGGGGATGAAGTGATGAAGGTGTACGGAATATGACTTAATTGTGGGGAAATCTCTTCAATCACAGACTTGACGGCTGAAAACGGCGAGAGCCGTTTTCATAGTATCAATACGAACGTTTACATATCATTCGTCTATGAATATCTCATAAAGAAAATGCAAAATAAATGAGTTGAGGACATGGCGCAGTTGGAAGGTATCCGGATAAAAAATTATCGGGCATTACAAGATGTAACCTTAGGCAGAACCTTTGAAAATCGGGATGATGCACCGCTATCAAAATTTATTTCGGTTATTGGACCGAACGGTTCTGGAAAATCGGCATTAATGGATGCGTTTGGATTTATCGGCGATTGTCTGCGCACAAATGTTGAGGATGCCTGCGACAGACCCCATAGAGGGGGATTTGAAAGATTAAGGACGCAAGGTCAAAAGGGGCCAATACAGTTTGAATTATACTTCCGGCAAGACCAGAAATCACGTCCCATAAGTTATTCTCTGCATATCGATATGGACAACACGGGACATACCGTGGTCGTGTATGAACGTTTACGACAAAGAAGAAAAGGACAAAAAATCGGCAAACCATTTTCATTTTTAGAGATAAAAAAGGGAAAAGGATTTGCATGGGCTGGACGAGGTTCAGAGAAAGAAGAAGAGAACACCTATGTCCAGGTAAAACTGAATGATTCGAGATTTTTAGGGATCACCACCTTTGGCAATTTATCAGATCATCCGAGAATTGTTGCATTCAGAACATTTCTCGAAGGCTGGTATCTCTCCTATTTTGTTCCAGATTTAGCGCGTGTCCTGCCAGTAGCCGGTGCCCAGAAACACCTAAATCAACGAGGAGATAACTTGGCGAATTATTTACAATATATTGAGCGGGCAGATCCCAAAAAATTTGGAAATATGTTAAAAAAGATCGCCCAATACATCCCCGGAATACAGTCAATATCTCATAAAAGAACTGATGATGGACGGTTATTGTTACAGTTCAATGACAAAGGGTATCAAAATCCGTTTTTCCAGCCGGATATGTCAGATGGCACTCTTAAACTGCTGGCATATTTACTTTTACTCGAAGACCCATCTCCATTTCCATTAATTGGCATTGAAGAACCAGAAAATGGGCTGCATCATCAACTGCTCGAACCGCTGGCACAAACAATGAAGAAGTATTCATCGATGGAAAAAACCGGACCCCAGATCATTATCACAACCCATTCACCGTACTTTATTGATGCACTTACTCCAAAAGAAGTCTGGATACTTGAGAAAAATGAGAAAGGATCTTCCACAGCGGTGAGAGCTGCTGATATCAAATCCGTAAAGGAATTATTTGAAGAGGGAATACCTCTCGGTAGCCTTTGGTACAGCGATCACTTCGGTAGAGGCAATCCACATGTTTATTGAAGTTCTCGTTGAAGGTGGTTCGGATGTTCCCATTGTGAAAGAAATTCTGACTCGTCGTTTTAACCTTCGGGAAAATATTGATTTTAAAATCCATCCTCACCAAGGTAAAGGGGATTTGCCTGCATCGGTGTATTCGCAGGTAGATCCAAGGAACCGTTCACTATTGCATCAACTACCGGCAAAATTACGGGGGTATTCACACTTATCAAGCGATTATTGTATCATCATTCTGGTGGATGCTGATAATGATGACTGTATTGAATTGAAACGGAAACTGGTTGATCTTCATCAGCGATTACATTCTCAACCTCCCTGTGTTTTATTCCGTATTGCCATTGAAGAAATTGAATCCTGGTTTATTGCAGATATAAAAGCCGTAAAAGCTGCATACCCACATGCAAAAATACAAAAAATTGAGGGAATCCCCCCAGACGCTGTCGTGGGTGCATGGGAACATCTGGCTGACACTCTTGGCAGAAAGATCGAAGAGTGTAATGGCAGTGATAAATTGGAATGGTCAAAAAAAATATCGCCTCACCTTGATTTGAACGATCCAAAATCTACGAGTCTCTTTTTTTTTATTCAAGGAGTCCAGCGGTTATTTCAATCTCACGAGAATCAACAGTAAACGTGTCAGCGGGAATTATTGACAAAACCCTGTTTTGGGATTGAAAATCGCATTCGTGATTTTTTAGTCATCTTGCCTGTGATCGAAGACTTCATAGGTAATTTTTCATCTTGTACCGTTCTTTCCTACATTACGGTGAATGCATATCTCAAAGAATTCTTTACCCCCAATAACGGGGGATTCCTCTCAAACTCATGGGAAAGGGCATCCCCTAAAAAAAGCATCCCCCCACCCCCTCTGAACCGGGCAGGGGAAATCTAACCGGCAATCATCCAAACCTCAATCACTAACCCCGTTATAGCGATAACAAGCGTCCAGATCACCTTCATCACCTGCTCGTTCTTCCCGAACGCATCGACAACCGCCTGTGCATCCGCCCGCATCCCCCATTGAATCAGTTTCGGCAGGAACACAAACAAAGGCATGAAAACAATCATCGCCAGGATGAATGCGAGGGCGATCCCTGTTCTGCCTGCAAGATAAATCCCCGCCGGAACTGCAAATGTACCGGCGAGGATAGCAGCCATTCCCACCTCGCCGAGCCAGAAGTAGTGCGGTTGTTCGGTGTAGATCTCGAGGTCCTCCGGAACGAGCCGGTCCATCCGGAAGATCCCAAGAGCGTTCATCATCCCGTACCAAATTGCATGCGTGTGGTAAGGATCAGCCGTCAGACCGATAAA
>JAPKXV010000240.1 GCA_026394635.1 Methanoregula sp.
AGAGTGAAACTATCCGCGATTGTCATGGAGGAAACTCTTATGGATATCTACGGGAATGTGATTGCATGACGACCGGAGCTTAGGGGACATGCGATCCCAAGACCGGTAATCCGGAAGAACATGTATGACCGCAGTGATGATGATTCCAATCTATTCTGTCCGCACCGGACAGGTAGAGCAGATCAACCCTGTCGTGAAATCTGATGCTGAGTGGAGGGCGGTCTTAACCCCGCAGCAGTTCGACGTCGCCCGGAAGAGGGGGACCGAGCTTGCTTTTACCGGGAAGTACCATGACGGCAAGAAAAACGGGGTGTATCTGTGCGCCTGTTGCAGGACTGAACTTTTCCTCTCGGATGCAAAGTTCGATTCGGGTACCGGCTGGCCGATCTTCTCAACGCCGGTCTCTGACCATAATGTCAGGGCGCAGACCGACCGTTCACACGGCATGGTGAGGATAGAGGTTCTCTGTGCCCGCTGCGGAGCACACCTCGGCCATGTCTTCGAGGATGGCCCGCCGCCGACGCACAAGCGATATTGTATGAATTCTGCATCCCTTACATTAGCACAACAGGAAAAATGACAGGACGACAGCACGGTATTACCCCTCCCTCGGGAATGAACGGCAAAGCGACCGGTGATGGTGACCGTCAGGGTAACCGGATCATCCCCGGCATCAATGCCCGGCTCACCGCGCTGCGCAGCGACCTGTTTTCGGTATCGGACTATTCTGCCGATAAGCTTGCGGAGATCATCCGCGATGTCGGGTTCGCCTGCGACTGCTGCACAAAGTGCTGCACAAAGGAGTTCAACGACCATGTCTTTTTACTCGATAACGACACTGCTGTTATCAAAGGGATCGCAACGGAAGCCCTCGTTCCGGCACCCTACTTCGAGCTCTGCGACCAGAACGGACAATTCTACGACTCCGGCTATGCCCTGCGGACACTCCCTGACGGGTCGTGCTTCTTTTTGGGGGGGACACGGTGTAGAATTTATAATAGCCGGCTCTCGATCTGCCGGATCTACCCGTACATGCTCCACCGCGAACCGGATGATGACGGCATAGTCGACTGGCGGCAAGTCAGCGGGCTGAATAAACACGGATCGTACCACAACGAGATCCCCGTTATTGAGTGTCTCGCAATCGCGCAGGAAACAAAGGAGTTCGAGATCGCGTTCTTAGAACAGACCATCCGGTTTTACGAGTTCCTGTGCGGTTACTTTGCTGACAACAGGCTCCGTCATGTCCGGAAAGTCTACGATGACCGGATGCGGGCGTTCCGGAAGGGGGAGGAAATCGAGGTTGCCGTGCTGTACAATGGCCGGCTGGAACCGTGGCGGATGAGGGGGGATGGTGCGGTGCCGGGTAACGGCACATTATAGAGGATTTCGAAAAACCCCATTTTTAGATGGAGTCTCAATAAAAACTTCGTCGTGAATATGTGAGTTGAATTCACATTTAATGCAGTTAATCGGAATCCTCTATAGTTTGTCAATTGCCGGTTTCCTTCCTGATACGTTCCCTTGCAACACCGCAGTACTCTAGGTCCATATCGGTACCGATCCCCCTCCTGTTACAGCGACAGGCGGCAACCAGCGTGCTCCCGCTCCCAAGGAACGGGTCGAGGACGATATCGTCCACAAAGCTGAACAGTTTCATGCACCGGAGCGGCAGCTCGACCGGGAACGGCGCCGGGTGGTTCACCTTCTTCTTGCTCTCACCGGAAAATGTCCAGAGCCCGTTCGTCCAGTCTATGAACTCCTGCCGGGTGATGTCGGATTTCCGG
>JAPKXV010000134.1 GCA_026394635.1 Methanoregula sp.
TCGTGGAATCCACGAGCGATGCGATCATCGGAAAGACCATCGATGGCCTGATCACCGACTGGAACAAGGGTGCAGACCGCCTCTTCGGGTACAGTGCACCGGAGATCATCGGCAAACCCATCACCCTGCTCTTCCCCGTGGAACGGCAGGAGGATAACCAGGCACTCCTCGAAAAAATTTTACAGGGGGAGCACGTCCCGCTGTACGAGACCGAACTGATGAGAAAAGATCAGGGGAGGATCCAGGTCTCCCTCTCCGTTTCCCCGATAAAAAATGCCCATGATGTGATCATCGGGGCGTCGGTCATTGCCCATGATATTACCGAACGCAAGCAGATGGAAAACGCATTGGAACAGGCAAACAAAAAACTCCAGCTCCTCAACAGCATCACACGGCACGACATCATCAACCAGGTCATGGCGTTGAACAACTGCCTTGATATGACCGATGAATCGATCCATGACCCTGGGCTGCGCTCCCTCATCCACAAAGCAAAAACTGCGGCAGACAATATCAGCCAGCAGATCTCGTTTACCCGTGAGTACCAGGATATCGGGGTTAAAAAACCGGAATGGCAGAATGTCGATGTGAGCATCCGGAACGCGGCCGGAACGCTGGACTCCGGCACGGTCGTGATTGACCGGTGTGAAAAGACGCTGGAGATCTTTGCCGACCCGCTCTTTGTAAAGGTCTTTTACAACCTGATCGACAACTCATTACGGCATGGGGAAAAACTCACCCGGATCCGCATCACCCACCGTGAGGACCCGGACGGGCTGACCCTTACCTATGAGGATGACGGTGTCGGCATCTCCGCACGCGATAAAAAGAAGATCTTTACCAAAGGGTTCGGGAAGAACACCGGCCTCGGGCTGTTTCTGATCCGCGAGATCCTTGCGATCACCCGGATCACGATCACCGAGGACGGTGTGCCGGGGTCCGGGGTCCGGTTCGGGATCCATGTGCCAAAAGACGGGTACCGGTTTAACGGGGACCCGGGCCACCCATAGAGGATTTTAAAAAAACCCCATTTTCAGGTGAAGTCTCCATCAAAACTTCGTCCCTGAATACGTGAGTTGTATTCACATTTCCTGCAGGTAATCGAAATCCTCTGCTGTAATTCTCCTAAGGACGCTGCGGGCTATTTTGATACAACCCTGCATGCGGCAGCGCTTGCCATCGATGCAATCAGGCGCGAGAAGATGACGCTGGAGCCGATCGGGCAGTATAGAGGTATATTTTAGATCTGCCGGGGTTCGTTGTTGGATCGTGCCAAGGGCAATGATTAATCAATTTTCTGATACATTTCTGGAATTGCGGCACTGTTCTGCATAGATATCCCTGAGATATTTTATAGGCTGCATCTATACGTTCAAATCAATACACAGGGATGCTGCAAAGGATAATACCGGACTTTTAAAAAAGGGATTGGAATTATACGTAGGTGTCGAGGACGACCTGCTGCGTGCCATCCCAGAAAGCTGCTGTGACAACGACATGGTCCTGACCCGACCCGGCACCCGCAACCCCCGTGGATCGTCCAACGGTACATGGAATAGCCTGACTCAACGATGTACCTGCAACCGGCGGAATACCGTTGTTTATCGTTATATTATAGCTGGAACAAGCAGAATTATCGTTACCCCCCTGCCATGTAACTGTAGCATTAGAACCTGTTTGCTGTACGCTTGCCGCAACGATCTTGGTCTTCTGGATATTCCCTGCCATACCGAACACGAATGCAGCAATGACTGCTGCAAGGATAACCGTAATGGCTACCATCAGGATCACACCGATAACGGGTGATACTGCATCATCATTCTTCATGAACTTCATTGTGAACACCTTCAGATTTATGCCCGGCATCCGGGCATGACAATGTATACTACGTTATTTCTTATGACTCTATATAAATATTGGGGTGATTTACGGGAAAAGATTGTTTAAGAAAGAATATAAATGATGACCTCTGGAGAAATCCTGAATTCTGGCTTTGGAGAAATGCTTGAGAAAATATTTTATAACGCTCACGGGGGCTTTGGCATGTCGAACCTTACGGAGATGAGATATCAGAAGAACTCATAAGAGTTCTTCGCCGGATACCTTCACCCCCTCACGCTTGTGGCGGCTCAAAGATGGTCTGATGACCATCTTCTCATGTTCCTTCGTCACATCTCGAAAACGGACTGAAACACCGTTTTCTCAAGTCACCCCCA